>NZ_JBEZKL010000020.1:0-82385 GCF_040704695.1 Streptomyces sp. NPDC048411 | reverse complement strand
TTCTCCTGTGTTGTGGTTGGGGCGGCGTCTTTTTTGTGGTGCGCGCCCGCCCTTTGGGTGTTGTTGGTTTTGTCTTGTTTACCCCCCCCGCGCCCCGCCCCCCCCCCCCCCCCCCGGCTCCGTGAGGAGGTCATCGACCGCACCCTCGCGCTGCCGGGGCGGATCGCGGACGAGGTGGGCACCGGCGATCTGGTCACCCGTTCCACCCTGGACGTCTCAACCGTTGCAGCCACCCTGCGCAATGCGGCCCCGGACATCTTCATTGCCGGCGTCCAGGTCGTGTTCATCTTCGCCGCGGTCTTCCTTCTGGACCCCCTCCTCGGACTGTGCTCGGTGGTGGGGCTTCCACTCGTATGGGGAGTGAGCCGGTGGTACCTGACGCGCTCCCGTGCCGCCTACCTCGCCGAGGGAGCGGCCGCCGGTGAGGTCTCCGAGATCCTCAATTCCACTGCGCACGGTGCCCGCACCGTCGAGGCCTTCGGGCTGCGTGCACAGCAGAACCACACCCTCGACAAGGCCATCGACGCCACCTACCGCGCCAGTGCGCGCACCCTCTCCCTGCGGACAGTGCTGTTCCCGGTCACCGAGTTCGCGCACACCCTGCCCATGGCACTCATCCTCCTCGTGGGCGGGCTGGGCTACCTCGACGGAGCGATCCCCCTGGGCGCCGTGGTGGCGGGTGGCCTGTACATGTGGCAGCTGGTCGACCCGCTCAACCAGATGCTCATCTGGGTCGAACAACTGCAGCGCAGCGGCGCATCGTTCGCCCGCGTCAAGGGCGTCGGACTGGTCTCGCACACGTCTGACGCCCCGGTACCGACCCCTGCGGACGACCTCATCGAGGTCAGCGGCGTGCGGTACTCCTACCTCCCCGGACACGAGGTCCTCAAGGACGTCGAGCTGCAGGTACGTCCCGGCGAACGGCTGGCGGTGGTCGGCCGGTCCGGAGCAGGCAAGTCCACCCTCGGCAAGCTGATGTCCGGTGTGGACGCCCCGGACACCGGTCGCATCCTGGTCGGCGGCGTTCCCGTCGCCGACCTGGCCGCAGCGGGCGAACTGGGCAACCGCATCGTCCTCATCACGCAGCAGCACCACGTGTTCTTGGGCACCCTTCGCGACAACATGACCATGGCCGCACCCGAGGCCGACGACGAGGCCATCCTCGCGGCACTGGCGCTGGTGGAGGCGGACTGGGTGGCCGAACTGCCGGATGGCCTGGACACCCGGCTGGGCTCGGGCGGAGTCGAACTGGGGGCCGCACAGTCGCAGCAACTCACCCTGGCCAGGGTGCATCTGGCGGATCCGCACACCCTGATCCTGGACGAGGCCACGTCACTCCTCGACCCGAAGACGGCCCGGCAGGCGGAGCGAGCGATGGCCGCCGTCCGGTCGGACCGCACCATCATCGCCATCGCCCACCGGCTTCAGACCGCACATGACGCCGATCGCGTCGCCGTCATGGAGTCCGGCCGCATCGTCGAGCTGGGCACGCACGATGAGCTGGTCGGCGCGGACGGAGCGTACGCGGCGCTGTGGCGGTCGTGGGACGGCGAAAACTGAGTCTCCGGTGACCCGTGCGCCCCCTGGGAGTCCGCTCCCAGGGGGCGTACTCATTTCTGTTCCCCGCCTGCCCGGAAGGGCCTCCGACGCAGGTCGGAGGCCCTTCCGAAGGCAAAACCGCAGGTAGCGGCAGACGAGTCGGGCTGTACGCCGGGTTCTGTCACCCGGTCGCCTCGCGGCGGCCGGGGAGACGGCCATCCATCTAGGACCGGCATTGCTGCCGGCCTCGTGCGGTCTACCCGCGAACTCGGGCGAGCAGCCCTCGGACGTTCGCGCAGGGCCGTCTCGCGACGGCCCCTCTTGACCTTGCTCCGGGTGGGGTTTACCTAGCCGCCTGAGTCACCTCAGGCGCTGGTGGTCTCTTACACCACCGTTTCACCCTTACCGAGGACCGAAGTCCCTGGCGGTTTGTTTTCTGTGGCACTGTCCCGCGGGTCACCCCGGGTGGCCGTTAGCCACCACCCTGCCCTGTGGAGCCCGGACGTTCCTCGGGAGGATCCGAAAATCCCCACGCGGCCGTCCGCCCGGCTCGTCTGCCGTGCCGACCATGCTACCCGGCGGGGCGGGGACCGCCGGACGGGACGGCTCAGACGAGTGCCTCGGTCTCCAGATCGAAGGCGAACGGCGCGGGGAGACTGAGTGTCTTGCCGAACGGGATCGTGCAGTGCTGACGGTAGTCGTCCCCTTCCGGCTCGCTGAACAGCGTCACCGAGGACTCCTCACGGTCGACCAGGAGGTAGAGCGGGATGGGTCCGCGGGCATAGCAGTGGCGCTTGTCCGTGCGGTCGGCCCGGGGCTTGGTCGAGGTGACCTCGACGACGAGGGCCACTCCCTCGCACGGCATCCAGGGTTCGGCTCCCCGGTACAGCCGCAGCTCGGTGGGGGCGAAGGTGCCGTCGGGGATGACGTGGTTCCTGGGGCAGCGTCCGCCGCTATTCAGCTTCAGACCCTTGTTCCCGGAGAAGTCCATGTCGGTCCGGGCGAGCCTGATCACCTGCCTCAGAATCAGGCTGATGCAGTCCTCGTGGTCCCCGTCCGGCGGCGGCGTCACGACAATCTCCCCCTCGATCAGCTCGGCCCGGAAGCCCTCCGGCGTATCCAGCGCCAGGAAGCCCTCCAGCAGGACGTCCGCCTGCGTGAGCGGTTCGTGCGGCATGGCAGTCATGTCACGCCCCTCCCTCGGTCGCTCGCCAGATTGGGGCATCGATGGATCCGCCGTCCGTGAGATGGGAGTGCTTCCCTCGATCGTGGCACAGGAGGGAGCGGAGCTGTCAGATGCGGACGGGTGGGGTGCGCATTTGACCCTGCCGCGGCGTCAACGTTTCTACTGGCCTCATGCGCATCGGAGAGATTGCCGGGCTCGTCGGGGTCACCCCGCGGGCGATCCGGCACTACCACCACATCGGACTGCTTCCCGAGCCCGGGCGCCGGGCCAACGGCTACCGCGCCTACAGCGTGCGCGACGCCGTTGTGCTGGCCCGGATCAGGAGGCTCACCGAGCTGGGGCTCGGTCTGGATGAGGTACGGGATGCCCTCGCCGACGACGCCGGGCGCGAACTCACCGAGGTACTCGTCGAGTTGGATGCCGATCTGGCCCGGCAGGAAGACGAGATCCGGGAGCGGCGGCATCGGCTGGCACGGTTGCTGGACGGGCCGGTGAGCGCCGAGGAGCCCGTATCGCCCGCGCTGGCCGAACTGCTCGGCACGGCTCCCGCCACCGGCTCGCCGATGGCTGCCAAGGACCGCGAGCACCTGGTGCTGCTGGACACGGCGGGTGTCGGCAGCGAGGTCTACGCCGCACTGCGGCCACTGGCCGAGGACCCGGCCGTGCACGCGCTGTACGAACGGCTGGACGCGCTGGCTGCGGCGTCCGCGGACGATCCGCGGATCGCTCCGCTCGCCGCCGATCTGGCCGCTGCCGTGCCGGACGAGGTACTGGCGGCGATCCCCTCCGGCGGGCCTGCAATGACGGGGTTCGGTCAGGCCCTGCTCGACGACTACGCGCCCGCGCAGGCCGAGGTGGTGCGCCGAGTGATGGTGGCCATGACAGTACGCATGGCGGAGAGGGAGACGGGATGAGCATGCGGATTGCGCGGTATGCCGCGGGGGCTGTGCTGACTGTCGAGTTGGCTCTGGGGGGCTGCCTGCTGGCGGGGGTCCGGATACCGGGTGCGGTTCTGCTCGGCGCCGAGGCCCTGGTGGTCGCCGCGCTCGGGTTCGAGGGCGTGGTCCTGTGGCGGCTCTGGCTCCTGGGCCGGCGCGCGGGTGCCGGGCGGCGGGAGGCGATGGGTACGGCGCTCCGTACCGTCGTGCCGGAGAAGGT
Organism: Streptomyces sp. NPDC048411; assembly: GCF_040704695.1. Taxonomy (NCBI): domain Bacteria; kingdom Bacillati; phylum Actinomycetota; class Actinomycetes; order Kitasatosporales; family Streptomycetaceae; genus Streptomyces; species Streptomyces sp. NPDC048411. Next base: position 78,502 of record NZ_JBEZKL010000020.1, on the reverse strand, counting down.
GCGCCGCCTGGTCGCGCACGAGCTGCGTGCCTTGCACAGTCTCGGGTTGTGGATGCGGCGGCGCCACGCCGTGCCGGAGGGGGCGCTGGCCGTCCCGTATACCGGACCGCAGACCGCGATGATGTACGGCCTGGTCTTCGTCTCGCTCGTCGAGACGGTGATGCTGGCCCTGCTGGTCCCCTGGCCCGCCGTCCACCGGATTCTGCTCGTCCTGGATGTGTACGGGGTGCTGCTGGTCCTGGCTCTTCATGCCGCCTGTGTGACCCGGCCGCACGTGGTGGGCGCAGACGGGTCACTGCGCATCCGCTACGGGGGGTTGTTCGACCTGCGGGTGCCCGCGACCACCGTTGCCACGGCGCGCGTCGAACGGCGCTACCCGGAGGGCAGGCTGGTCCACCTGCATCCGGACGGGGTACTCGACCTCGTCGTGGGGAGCCAGACGACGGTGACCGTGGAGCTGACCCGGCCGGTCGAGTTCGTCCGGCCGCTCGGGAAGCGGGGCTGGGCTCGGACCGTCCGCTTCCATGCCGACGACCCGCGCGCCGCCGTCGCCGCTCTCACGCGGGGGCGAACAGTACCTTCGCCGCCCCCGGGTCCGCCTGGGTGAGGCGGACCTGGAGCCGTTCGCCCAGGGGGAGCTTCGTCGTGCCGCCGTCGATGCGGGCCACGATGGCGGGGTGCTCGATGTGGACCGTGCCGATGGTGGGTTCCTGGTCCTCTACGTCGACCACGTACGCGTCGAAGACCTCGCCCACCCGGTCGCTGAGGAGTGCCGCCTCGACCAGGTCGACGCACTCGCGTTCCACCGTGTTGGCGCGGCGGGCCCCTTCGGCCATTTCCTTCGGGAGGCCGGGGAGCGCGGCCGTCACCCACTCGGGCGGCTCCTGGTCCGCGACTGCCGCGACGCACAGTTCGGCCGCGTACCGGTCGACGAGGCGGCGCAGGGGCGCGGTGCAGTGCGTGTAGAGGTCGGCCACGGCGGCGTGGACGGCGGGGGTGGGGAGTTCACCGTGCTCGAAGGCCGTGTAGCCGGCGCCGCGCAGCAGGGTGGTGCACTCCTGCAGGAACGCGGCGTGGCTCGCCCTTTTCGGGTCGAGCGACCGGACGACCTGGGCGTACGGGACGTGGTGCGGCCAGTCGATGTGCAGGGCCTCGGCCGAGCGGCGCAGTCGGGCGACGGCGCCGTCCGGGGCGACCGGGAGCGTGCGCAGGATGCCGGTGCCCGCCTCGGCCATCAGATGGGCGGCGGTCATGCCGGTGAGGAGGGAGATCTGGGCGTTCCAGCCGTAGGCGGGCAGCGGGGCGCGGTACTCCAGGCCATATGCGCCGTCACGCTGGACAATCTCCTGCTCGGGCACATCGAGCGAAATCCCGCCGCGGGCGATCTCCTGCTCCTCGCGGAGCCGGCCGATGTCCTTCAGCAGGGCGAGAGGTTCCTCGGCGGCGCCCGCGTCGATCTGCCGCTGGACGCCCGTGTAGTCCAGCTTGGCCCGGCTGCGGACCAGGGCCCGGCGTACGTCGGTGGCGCCCGCGCGGCCCTCCGCGTCGAGGTCGATCCGCCAGAGCAGGGCGGGGCGGGTCTGCCCGGGGAGGAGGCTGGCTGCTCCCTCGGAGAGCGGGGTGGGGTGCAGCGGCACCTTGCCGTCGGGGAAATAGAGGGTCGTCACCCGGCGGTGGGCCTCGGTGTCGAGTGCGCCGCCGGGGCGGACGAAGGCGGTGACGTCGGCGATGGCGTAGTGGACCCGGAAGCCGTGCGGGCGGCGTTCGAGGTGCATCGCCTGGTCGAGGTCGGTGGAGGTGAGCGGGTCGATGGTGAAGAGAGGGAGGTCCGTCGCGTCCTGGTGTCCTGTCAGGACGAGAGACTTCGCCACCTGCGCCGCCTCCGCGAGGACCTCGCGCGAAAAATCGGCGGGCAGCCGGAGCGTGGTGCGCAGTTCGCGCAGGGCCGCCCGCAGCGGGGTGTCGGCTGCGCCGGTCATGTGGAGATGGCGGCGGGGCATGAACCGAGCGTATGGCGGGGCGGGGCGACCGGCATCCCGGGTGCGGGCGTCCCTGCGGTCCGATGCCGGATGATCCTGCGGTCCGGGGGTGGTCCTGCGGTCCGGGGACGGGTGGCCCCGCGGTCCAGGTGCCGGGTGATCCTGCGGTCCAGGGACGGGTGATCCTGCGGTCGGTGCCGGGTGATCCTGCGGTCGGTGCCGGGTGATCCTGCGGTCGGTGCCGGGTGATCCTGCGGTCCAGGGATGGGTGATCCTGCGGTCGGTGCCGGGTGATCCTGCGGTCGGTGCCGGGTGATCCTGCGGTCCAGGGATGGGCCCCAGTGGTCCGGGGGCCGGGCCGGGCGGTTCGGGCGTCCCCTTACGCTGGCAGGCAGGCCTTGGGCAGTCGTGGGGCCGCTTCCCTGTTCGTACGAAGGAGAACCGCCGTGCTCGTGCTGTTGCCGCCCTCCGAAGGAAAGGCCGCTTCGGGTCGCGGAGCACCCCTGAAGCCGGAGTCGCTGTCGCTGCCGGGGCTTGCCGAGGCCCGGGCCACGGTCCTCGACGAGCTGGTCGAGCTGTGCGTGGCGGACGAGGAGAAGGCCCGCGAGGTGCTCGGTCTCAGCGAGGGACTGCGCGGCGAGATCGCGAAGAACGTCGAGCTGCGGACGGCGGGGACGCGGCCCGCCGGGGAGATCTACACCGGGGTGCTGTACGACGCTCTGGACCTGGCGTCCCTGGACACGGCGGCCCGGCGGCGGGCCGGGAAGTCGCTGCTGGTCTTTTCCGGGCTGTGGGGCGCGGTGCGGGTGGGCGACCGGATTCCGTCGTACCGCTGCTCGATGGGGGTGAAGCTGCCGGGGCTCGGCGCCTTGGGCGCGTACTGGCGGGCGCCGATGGCCGAGGTGATGCCGGAGGCGGCCGGGGACGGGCTCGTACTGGATCTGCGGTCGTCGGCGTACACGGCGGCGTGGAAGCCGAAGGGTGCGGTGGCGGAGCGCACGGCGAGCGTGCGGGTGCTGCACTCCCAGATGGTGGACGGGGTGGAGAAGCGGTCGGTGGTCAGCCACTTCAACAAGGCGACGAAGGGGCGGATGGTCCGCGATCTGCTGCAGTCGGGGGACCGGCCGAAGGGGCCCGCGGAGCTGGTGGAAGCGTTGCGGGAGCTGGGGTACGTGGTGGAGGCGGAGACTCCGGGGCGGGCGGGACGGCCGTGGGCGCTCGATGTGGTCGTGACGGAGATCCACTGACATCTGACACACAACGTTGCAGCATGTGCAACGCTCGTTGCGTACTGTGCGGTTAGCGCGGCAGGATGAGGCCATGCCCTCCTCCTCTGTGCTGGACCTTGCCCCCGTAGTCCCCGTAGTCGTCCTGGAGGACGCCGCCGACGCGGTGCCGCTGGCCCGGGCCCTGGTCGCGGGCGGGCTCCCGGCCATCGAGGTGACACTGCGGACGGCTGCGGCGCTGGACGCGATCAGGGCGATCGCCTCGGAGGTACCGGATGCGGTGGTGGGCGCGGGCACGGTGATCTCCCCGCAGAACGTCGCCGACACGGTGGCGGCCGGGGCCCGGTTCCTGGTCAGCCCCGGCTGGACGGATGTGCTGCTGGACGCGATGAAGGCGTCGGGGGTGCCGTTCCTGCCGGGCGTCTCGACGACGTCCGAGGTCGTGGCGCTGCTGGAGCGCGGGGTCACCGAGATGAAGTTCTTCCCGGCGGAGGCGGCGGGTGGGACCGCCTGCCTCAAGGCGCTGTCCGCGCCGCTCCCCCAGGCCCGGTTCTGCCCGACGGGCGGCATCTCGCTCGCCTCGGCTCCGTCGTACCTGGCACTGCCGAACGTCGGCTGCGTGGGTGGCAGTTGGATGGTGCCGGGGGACGCGGTGGCGGCGAGGAACTGGGCGCGGGTGGAGCGGCTGGCGGGCGAGGCGGCGGCGCTGCGGGGCTGATTCCCCAACCCGCCCCTTCCCGAACCGGGGCTCTGCCCCGGACCCCGGTGGGTGCTGAAGGGGTACGGAGCACCCCGTACCCCGGGGAAGCGGCGGCTTCGCGCCGCGGGAACCGCTCCGTCGCCCCTGGCGAGAGCGGCACCGCACGCTGCGCGCGGCTGCCCGCTGCAGGAGCGGGGAGCCCGTAGCCTGCTTCGCGCAGTGGCAGCTTCGCGCCACGCGGGAACCACCTCTGCGGCAGCGACAGCCTCGCGCCGTTTCCCGGGACCGCCACCACTGGGGCGTGTTTCGAAAGTAGCGTCGTCCGCCCGTAGGACGGGCCTGGCGAGACTTTCGAAACACGCCCTGGGGGCGGCAGAATCCGGGGCGCGGCTTCCGCCGCCTACCGGAGGTGCGACGTGTCGTTCAGCAGTCGCAGTGACGCGTTGCCGTCCGCGTAGTACGCCACCGCGGACAGCGACGCCGCCGAGAGTTCCATGCGGAACAGGGACTCCGGCGGGGCGCCCAGGGCCAGGCGGACCAGGGTCTTGATCGGGGTCACGTGCGTGACCAGGAGCACCGTGCGGCCCGCGTAGCGGGTGGTCAGGCGGTCGCGGGTGGACGAGACCCGGCGGGCCACCTCGGCGAAGCTCTCGCCGCCGCCCGTGGGGGGCGTCCTCGTGGAGGCGAGCCAGGCGTCCAGGTCGGGGCCGTATCGTTCACGGACCTCGGCGAACGTCAGGCCTTCCCAGGCACCGAAGTCCGTCTCGCGCAGGCCTTCCTCGATCTCGACGGACAGGCCCAGGCGCGCGGCCACCGTCGCCGCCGTTTCGCGGCAGCGGCGCAGGGGCGAGCTGACGATCTCCTGGATGGTGCCGCGGGCCGCGAGGTGCTCGGCCACGCGCTCCGCCTGGTGGCGGCCGGCCGCCGAGAGTTCGGGGTCGGTGCCGCCACTGCCGGAGAACCGTTTCTCGGGGGTAAGGGCCGTCTCGCCGTGGCGGAGCAGGACGAACGTCGCGGGCGCACCCAGGTCGGGGGCGGCACCCCAGCCGGCCTGTGGGGTGGCCACGGGTTCACGGCGGGTGGACATCGCTGCCCGTGCCTTCGCGGCGCCTGCCGCCGCGTCCCCGGGAGGACCGGAGACCGGGGGCAGGTCGAGTGCGGCCGTCGACGCCGTCGGCTCCCACTGCTTGCCTCGCTGGCCCGCGTCCATCGCCTCGTTGGCGAGCCGGTCCGCGTGCTTGTTCTTCTCGCGCGGGATCCACTCGTACGTGACGGCCGACGCCGGAAGGATCCGGGCCGCCTCCGCCGCGAGCGGCTTCATGTCAGGGTGCTTGATCTTCCAGCGGCCCGACATCTGTTCCACGACCAGCTTGGAGTCCATCCGGACGCGCACCCGCAGCGCACCGTCCACCGACGCGTCCGGCACCAGCGCCTTCGCGGCCTTCAGGCCCGCGATGAGGCCCTTGTACTCGGCCACGTTGTTCGTCGCGATGCCGATGTACTCGGCGGCCTCGGCGAGTGTCTCCCCCGTGACCGGGTCGATCACGACCGCGCCGTACCCGGCGGGCCCCGGGTTGCCCCGGGAGCCGCCGTCGGCCTCGATGACGAACTGACGCGGCTCCGTCATTACAGGCCCGATTCCGCCGTACGGACCAGGATGCGGTGGCAGTTCTCGCAGCGCAGCACCGTGTCCGGGGACGCCGCCTTCACGTCGTTGATCTCGGTGATGTTCAGCTCCAGCCGGCAGCCCTCGCAACGGCGCTGGTAGAGCCGGGCGGCGCCGACCCCGCCCGACTGGGCGCGGAGCTTGTCGTACAGCTTGAGGAGGTCGGCCGGTACGGAGCCGGCGACGAGCTCGCGCTCCTTCGTGACGGTCGCGGCCTCCTCGTCGAGCTCCCGCGTCGCGGCGTCCCGGCGGGCGGTCGCGTCGTCGACCTTGGCCTGGACGGCGGAGACCCGTGCGGTCAGCTCGGTGACGCGCTCCTGTGCGGACTCGCGGCGCTCCATGACTTCGAGGACGACGTCCTCCAGGTCACCCTGGCGCTTGGCCAGCGAGGTGATCTCGTGCTGCAGGCTCTCCAGGTCCTTCGGCGAGGTGACCGCACCGGAGTCCAGGCGCTGCTGGTCGCGGACGGCGCGCTGGCGCACCAGGTCGACGTCCTGCTCCGCCTTGGTCTGCTCGCGGGCGGTGTCGCTCTCCTCGGTCTGTGAGGCGACCAGCAGGTCACGCAGTTGCGCGAGGTCGGCGGTGAGCGAGTCGATCTCGGCATGCTCGGGCAGCGACTTGCGCTTGTGGGCAAGCTGCGACAGCCGTACGTCGAGGGCCTGGACGTCGAGAAGTCGGATCTGGTCGGCGGGCGCGGCGTTCAGTTGGGGGCTCCAGAAGAGTGGTGGGTGGTCCAGGGGTCGGTGACCTGCTTCGAGACATGGACCCGCAGGTCCCATCCGTGGCGGTCGGAAATCGCGTCGAGCTGCGCCGCGGCCTGCTCGCACCAGGGCCATTCGGTGGCCCAGTGCGCGGCGTCGATCAGGCCGATCGGAGACTGCTGAACGGCCTCGGAGGCCGGGTGGTGGCGCAGATCGGCGGTGAGGAAGGCGTCGACGCCCGCGGCGCGCACGGCGTCGAAGAGGCCGTCGCCGGAGCCGCCGCTGACCGCGACGGTACGCACGAGCGCGTCCGGGTCGCCGGCCATGCGGATGCCCTGCGCGGTGGCGGGCAGCCGCGCGGCGGCGCGGGCCGCGAAGTCGCGGAGGGTCTCGGGGTGGTCGAGTTCGCAGATCCGGCCGAGGCCTCGATGGCCCTTGGAGTCGGTCGGGTCGGGTACGAGGGGGCCGGTGACCCGCAGGTCGAGGGCGCCGGCGAGGGCGTCGGAGACCCCTGGGTCGGCGGTGTCGGCGTTGGTGTGCGCGACGTGCAGGGCGATGTCGTGCTTGATGAGGGTGTGCACGACCCGGCCCTTGAAGGTGTCGGCCGCGACCGTCGTCGTACCCCGCAGGTAGAGGGGGTGGTGGGTGACGATCAGCTGGGCTCCGAGTCCGACCGCCTCGTCGGCGACCTCCTGGACCGGGTCGACGGCGAAGAGCACGCGGTCGACTTCGGCAGCCGGGTTGTCCACGTCTCCGCAGACCGTTCCGACCGCGTCCCATCCTTCGGCCCGCTCGGGAGGCCAGAGGGCGTCGAGCGCGGTGAGGACTTCAGACAGGCGGGGCACGGAGGAAAGGCTACCTTCCGTCCGTGCCCCGTTGCCCATGGCTGAGGCGACTCGTGAGGGCCGGGCAACAGTCGGTCACGTATCGTGACGCGCAGTTCTGCTCGGCCGGCTACTTGACCAGGTCGGCGCGGAGGTCGTCGAGGACAAGGTTCGGCGCGGTGACGCCGAGTCCGGGCTACCAGGTCTCGTCCGGGACGCCCTTCGCCCGGCCCTCCTTGACCGCCTTCAGGCGGCGAGAGCGAGGGCGGCGGCCACTGTCAGGCCGACCGCTGCGGTGCTGCGGCGTCGTATGGACATCGCGTGGTCACTTGCTCAGTTGAGGGAGTCACGGGATTACTTAGGGATGCCTGACCTTACCCGCAGGCTCCGCCAGAAGCACACTGTCCCCTCACTCTCAGGCGAATCCGGGTATCACCATCCTTATGTGTGAAGTGGCGGGTCACGTGTTGTTCGGCAGGAAGTGCGAAAACTAGCTTCGGTCGCCGGAGGTGACGAGCCCATGACTGCCTGCGCCATCGAGGGTGAGACGGCCGGGGCCGCCGCGACGGCGGATCCTGCGTCCGGAGAAGCGGAAGAACCCGGGGGCCGGGACGAGCCGGACGAGCGGGGCGGGCTCATCGAGCCCGGCGAGCGGGGCGAGTCCGGTGCGCCGGATGTCCCCGACGGACCCGGCGAGTCCGTCGGGCCGGGCGGAGCTGCCGCCGCCGGGACCGGCACGTTCACCATCACCGCCGACGGCTCGTACGCGGCGCGGCTCACACTCGCCGGGCAGGCGCCGGACGCCGCCTGGTTCCCCGAGCGCTGGACGCTCGACGGGCACGAGCCGTACGCCGTGCCGCTCCCCCTCAACCAGCCCGAGGAGCCGGACTCCGAGGTGCTGCCGCTCGCCGACGGCCGGGTGTTGATCCGGCGGCGGGTGGCGGACCGGCACGCCTTCTCCCTGCTCTACCCGACGGGCCCCGGCACCGGCGAACTGCCCCTCGGCACCCTCGAGTGCGCCGGCGACACCCCCCTGACCCTGTTGCCGCCGTCGCCGGACGGTGCGAGCGCGTACGCACTGTCCGTCGGTGAACGCTCCACCGCCGTCTGGCTGGTGGCGGGCGGGGCGTTCGGGCCGGAACGGGTGGCCGAGGTGCCGGGACGATGCTCCGGCGGGGTCTGGCTGAACCGGGCGGGGCGGATGCTGGCCCTGGACCGGGAGCCGGTGGGCGGCGGTCCGGTGAAGGCGGTCGCCGTGGATCTGGACCGGGGCGGCGAGGTGTCGCCGCTGCTGCAGATCACGCCGGACAGCAACGACCGTCTGCTGCTCGCCGATACGGACAGCGGGCTGCTGCTGATCCGTTCCGATGCGCCGGGCCACGACCGGCTCGGCTGGGGGGTGCTCGGCAGCTGTCTGCCGGTGCGCTTCCCGGAGTGTCTGTATCCGGCGGATGTCGCGGTGACGCCGTTCGCCGTGCAGCCCGGGCAGATGCTGATGCCGGAGAGCTGTGCGGTGGCGCTGCGGATCGACGGGGCGGCCGGCAGCTGGGTCGGGGTGTGGCGTCCAGCGGGGCGCAGGCTGCACCAACTGGCCGCCCCGGACGGGTGGTTGGCCGGTTCCGGGGTGTGGACCCGGGACGGCTTCCTCAAGCTCCCGTACGCCGGGCGGGATGTGCCGTGCGGGGTGGCCCTGCTGCAGGCACCGGAGGACGGGGAACGCGGCGCCGGGCCTGCGTGGACGGCGGTCACGGAAAGCGGTATGCAACCGTCCGCGGCTGCCACGCCTCTTCCCGTGTGCAAGCCGGTTCCACTGGGCCAGGCGCCTCTCGTGGGGCGCACGGCACCTGGTTAAATTCTGGACCGGGGCCAGGGGGCACCCCTACTAGCCGATGGGCGCGGTTGCCGACGGCGACCGTGTCGGGTGGTGGTGGCGCAATGGTCCCGGTGACACACACGCAAGCGATCACAACGGGGTGACTTCCCACATGTCTGAAGCCCGAACCGACACGACCCAGACGCGCCCGCCGGGGGCGGACGCCGCACGGGCCGACGCCGGCGGCTCCGGAAAGCACCGAGGGGGTGTGTCGATGGAGAGCACCGACGGGCAGCCGCATGGTCGCCACCGGCGCCCCGCCGAGGGGGGCAGCCGGGCGGCCTGACCGCAACGGAAATCAACGAGGGAACGAGTGAAGGAAGGGCCTCCGCAGCACTGTTCGGCTGCGGAGGCCCTTCCTTGTGTTCTTCCGCCCGGGGGTCAGCGCCGCTTCAGTCCCAGTACCTCCGCCGCCGCGAACGTCTCGTTCGGCGGACGCTCCGCGTAGTACGGGGAGATCAGTTCGTCCAGCTCGTCGAAGGAGAACGTCTCCTTGGACGAGTCGAACTTCGCGGCCACCCGCGGGCGTTCGACGATCGCGACCATCCCGCCGTGCACCACGAGCAGCTGGCCGTTGACCTTGGCGGCCGCCGGCGAGGCCAGATAGCCGACCAGCGGGGAGACGTGTTCGGGGGCCAGCGCGTCGAGCCGGCCGTCCGTCGGCTCCTCGAATCCCGCGAAGACGTCCTCCGTCATCCGGGTGCGGGCCCGCGGGCAGATGGCGTTGGCGGTGACGCCGTACTTGGCCAGGGCCAGGGCCGTCGAGGTGGTGAGGCCGACGATGCCGCCCTTGGCCGCCGCATAGTTCGGCTGGCCCGCCGAGCCCGCCAGGAACGCTTCCGACGAGGTGTTGATGATGCGGCCGTAGACCGGGCCGCCGGACTCCTTGGAGCGCGCGCGCCAGTGGGCCGCGGCGAAGTGCGTGGTGTTGAAGTGGCCCTTGAGATGCACCCGGATGACGGAGTCCCACTCGTCCTCGGTCATCGAGAAGACCATCCGGTCGCGCAGGATGCCCGCGTTGTTGACCAGGATGTCGAGCGTGCCGTACGTGCTGACGGCCAGCTCCACCAAGGCGCGAGCCTGCTCGTGGTCGGAGACGTCGCCGAGGTGGGCGACGGCCCTGCCGCCCGCCGCGCGGATCTCCTCGGCGACCTCCCCGGCGGGGGTCGCGGAAGCCTCGCCGGAGCCGTCGCGGCCCGGCTGCCCGTAGTCGTTGACGACGACAGCCGCGCCGAGCCCCGCCAGTTCCAGCGCTTCGGCGCGCCCGAGGCCGCGGCCAGCGCCGGTGACGATCGCGGACAGCCCGTCCAGGGGAAGGGGTTGTGACATCGGAATCCCGGAGTCCTCTCGGAAGCGGCGGTGGTCAGAGTTCGATGCAGGTACGGAGCGCCTCGCCGGTCCTCATCTGGCCGAGGGCGTCGTTGATCTCGGCCAGCTGCACCCGGTGGGTGATCATCGATTCGAGGTCGATCCGGCCCGCCCGCCAGAGCGCGATGGCCCGTTCGTAGGAGCGGAGCACGTCCCCTCCCCCGTACATCGAGGGCAGGATCCGCTTCTCGTCGAAGAACAGCTCGAACATGTTGACCTGGAAGTTGTCGTCCATCGCGCCCGCGCCGACGATGCAGAGTGTGCCGCCGCGCCGGGTGTTCTCGTACGCCGTGCGGGCCGTCGCCGACTTGCCGACGACCTCGAAGACGTAGTCGAAGCCTTCGCCGCCGGTGATCCGCTGCTTGGCGTCGGCGAGCTCGTCGGGCGGGACCACTTCGGTCGCGCCGAACCGGAGTGCCGCCTCGCGCCGGGACGCGACCGGGTCGACAGCGACGATCTGAGCGGCGCCCTGGACCCTGGCCCCCTGGATGGTGGAGATACCGACGCCGCCGCAGCCGATCACAGCGACCGACGAACCTGCCTGCACCTGCGCGGTGTTGATCGCGGCGCCGAGTCCGGTGGTCACGCCGCAGCCGATCAGCGCGGCGATCTCGAACGGCACGTCATCGGGGATCGGCACCGCGCAGCCCGCGTCGACGACGACCTCCTCGGTGAAGGTGCCGGTCCCGGCGAAGCCGAACACATCGCCGCCCGGGCGCTTGAAGTTGGGTGTGCCCGCGTTCATGAACCCGGCCAGGCAGAGCTGCGTCTGGCCGCGCCGGCAGGCGGGACACGCCCCGCAGGCGGGCAGCCAGCAGACCAGCACCCGGTCCCCCGCGCTCAGCCCGGTCACGCCGTCGCCTACGTCGAGGACCTCGCCGGCGCCCTCGTGGCCCGGGATGAAGGGGGCGGGCTGCGGCAGCACGCCGCTCATCGCCGAGACGTCGGAGTGGCACAGCCCGGTGGCCCGGATGCGGAGCTTGACCTTGCCCGGGCCGAAGCCCACCGCCTCGACGTCGTCGAGGACTTCCAGTTTGTCCTGACCTATCTCGTGCAGTACGGCTGCGCGCATGGTGCGGCTCCCCTCAGGTCGTTGCGTGATTCAGAAGTGTTCGACGAGCGTGTCGGCCAGGACCGGCGCGTCGTCCCGCTCGGCGGCGGTCACGGCCACCTGGACGCGGCCGTTCCCGGCCCACATCCGGATGCGGAGGGTCTCGCCCGGGAAGACCACCCCGGCGAAACGGGTGCTGTATGCGCCGATCCGGGCCACCTCACCGTCGAGCAGCGTGTCGGCCACGGCCTTGAGCGTCATGCCGTAGGTGCACAGACCGTGCAGGATCGGCCGGTCGAAGCCGGCCAACTCGGCGAACTCGGGGTCGGCATGCAGCGGGTTCCAGTCCCCGGAGAGCCGGTAGAGCAGCGCCTGGTCCTTCCGGATGGTCCGCTCGACCACCCGGTCGGGTGCCCGGTCGGGGAGCGCGAGCCGCTCGGACGGGCCGCGCTCGCCGCCGAAGCCCCCCTCGCCGCGGACGAAGATCTGGGCGTCGTTGGTCCACAGCGGGCCGTCGTCGTCGGCGGCCTCGGTGCGCAGGACGAGGACGGCCGCCTTGCCCTTGTCGTACACGGCGGCGACCTTCGATGTCTGCACGGCCCTGCCCTTCACCGGGATCGGCCGGTGCACCCGTACGGTCTGTCCGCCGTGGAGCACGGCGGCGAGGTCGACGTCGATCCCGGGCGAGGACAGTCCGCCGACGACACCCATGCCGGCGCCTGCGACGGTGGCGAAGCTGGGCAGGACATGGAGCCGGGACTCCAGGGTGTAGCGCAGCTCGTCGGGGTCCGTGGCGGGGATTCCCGCGCCGAGTCCGAGGTGGTAGAGCTGGATGTCCTTGTGGTCCCAGCCGATCTCTGCGGTCCGGGGGTCGGCGGCGATCGCCTTTGCGGCATCAATGGGCATGGGGGAGCTGCTCCTTGATGGTGGGAAGACCTCGGCACGGCCGTCCGCACCGTCGGCCGCACCGAGGTCGTGCGGGACCGGCCGCGACGCCTGTTCTAGAACGCGTTCTAGCCGGTTGGCCCTATGTATAACGCAGCTCCCAGCACTTGTGAAGACCGTTGATGCATCGTCAGATGTATTGCGGGGCAGGCAAGAAGGCGCCCGCCGTGGGCCGTTCAGGTGCCCACCCTGGCCATGACATTTGTCATCGCGGAGTCCGTACAAGCGCTTCTGTCGGACTACGGGCCCGGCTCCGTACCGTCAGTGCCATGGAAAAGACAACGGGGAGCGGGCCTGCGGTGGTCTTCACCGGGGCAGTCAAGACCTTCGGCCGGGCGGAGCGGACCGTACGGGCCGTCGACGGGATCGATCTGACCGTCGAGCGCGGCGAGACCGTCGCACTGCTCGGCCGCAACGGCGCGGGCAAGTCCACCGCCATCAGCCTGCTGCTCGGTCTGAACGACCCGGACTCGGGCGGTGTGCAGCTGCTCGGCTCCACCCCCGAGCAGGCGGTTCGGGCGGGCCGGGTCGGCGCCATGCTGCAGGACGGGCGGCCGATCCCCCGGGTCACCGTCCGCGAACTGATCAGGTTCGTCGCCTCCACCTACCCCAGCCCGATGCCGGTCCCCGAATCGCTGGCCCTGGCGGGTGTCTCCGCGTACGCCGACCGGCGCATCGACAAGCTCTCCGGCGGGCAGATCCAGCGCGTCCGGTTCGCCGTCGCACTCGCCGGCAACCCGGAGCTGGTCGTCCTGGACGAGCCGACCGCCGCCCTGGACGTCGAGGCCCGGCGGGCGTTCTGGGACTCCATGCGCGCCTACGCCCGGCGCGGCAACACGGTGCTCTTCTCCACGCACTACCTGGAGGAGGCCGACGAGAACGCCGACCGGATCGTCGTCATCGACCGGGGCCGGATCGTCGCGGACGGGAGCGCCGACACGATCAGGAGCTCGGCCGGCAGCAGTCTCGTCTCCTTCGACCTGGCGGGCCGGCCGACCGAGGGCCTGGAGCTGCTGCCCGGCGTCGTCGCCGTCGAGGTGTCCGGGGACCGGGCGCTGCTGCACACCGACGATTCGGACGCCACCGTCATGGAGTTGGCCCGCCTCGGCGCGATCCGTGGCCTCCAGGTCTCCCGGGCCACGCTGGAGGACGCGTTCGTCGCCCTCACCGCGCCGGCCGCAGCAGCACCCACAACCGATTCCGAGAGGGAGACCGCGTAATGTTCCGCTACATCGTGCTCGAAGTGCGCAGGACCCTGCGTGACGGCTTCTTCCTGATCTTCGGGACCGGGATGCCGGTGATGATGTACCTGCTCTTCACCAACATCGGCGGGGGCGAGGGCGTCGACGGCTGGAAGACGGCCTCGATGGTCGGCATGGCCGCGTACGGTGCGCTGGGCTCCGCCATGTCGATCGGTACGGGGGTCGCCTCCGACAAGACGCTCGGCTGGCTTCAACAGCTGCGGGTCACCCCGCTCGCCCCTTCCCGGGCGGTCGTGGGCCGGGCGATCAGCGGTTCGGTGACCGTCCTGCCGACGATCGTGACGGTGCTGCTGGCCGGCGGACTGCTCAACGGGGTGCGGCTGGACGCCTGGCAGTGGATCTCACTGGCACTGCTGCTGTGGATCGGCGCGCTGCCGTTCACCCTGCTCGGCCTCGGCAACGGCTACCGGCTCACCCCGCAGGGCACCGGGGTCGTCAACGTGGCCTGTCTGATGGGCTTCGCGATCGTGGGCGGGCTGTGGTTCCCGCTGGACCTGCTTCCCGAATGGCTGCGTTCCATCGGCAGGTTCACGCCCGCCCACCGGTTCGCCGACCTGGGCTGGGCGACCACCGGCGGCCACGCACCCTCCCTCGGGACGATCACCGTGCTCGGCGGATGGCTCCTGCTGTTCGGTGCGTACGCCGTCGTCTCGTACCGTCGGTCCGCGAGGACCGTGTGACAGGAGCGAGCATGTCCCGGAACGGATCAGGATCGTGGCGGGAACGCCGCAGGCGGCACCGCGAGGAGGGGCGCCCCGGCCCGCCCGGACCGTACTCGTTGCTGCCCTGGCTGCTGATGGGACTCGGCGGCTTCTCCAACCTCTTCCAGGGGATGGCCCCGAACCCCTGGATCGGCGGTCTCGGGCTGCTTGTCTTCAACTCCCTCTACATCAACGTGGTGTTCCGGGGGTTCGACAAGAAGAGGCGCGAGAGCCCCGTGTCGTACGTGCTGCTCGCCGTGATGGCCCTCGTCGCGTTCGGGCTGGCGATCGGGTACGGCGGCACCTGGCTGCTGTTCTTCCCCCTGCTCTCGTTGGCCTGCGGCGTCATCCTGCGCCACCGGCCGCTGATACTCGGCCTGTTGGGCCTCGCGGCCGTCGCCTGTCTCGTCGCCGTCTGGCGCGGGGACAACGCCTCGGACCCGTGGACCATCGGATACGGCACCTTCATCTCGGGTGCGGTGACCGCCGCGCTCCTCACCCTGTCGGAGACCGTGATGGAGCTGCGGGCAACCCGGCAGGAACTGGCCCGCACCGCCGTGGAGAAGGAACGGCTCCGCTTCTCCCGCGATCTGCACGATCTGCTGGGACACACACTCTCGGTGATCGTCGTCAAGTCGGAGGCCGCGCGCCGGCTCGCACCGCGCGACATGGACGCGGCGCTGGCCCAGGTCGCCGACATCGAGTCCGTCGGGCGGCAGGCCCTCACCGAGATCCGGGAAGCGGTCACCGGCTACCGCGAGGGGAGCCTGGCCACCGAACTCGACCGGGCCAGGTCCGCGTTGACCGCCGCCGGGATCGAATCGGTGGTCCGCCGCTCGGGACCGCCGCTCACCCCACAGGCAGAGGCGCTGCTGGGCTGGGTGGTGCGGGAGACGGTGACCAACGTCGTACGCCACAGCGCCGCGACCAGCTGTTCGTTCCTCGTCGACGGCACGGCCGAACGGGTCCGGCTGACCGTCACCGACGACGGCCGCGGACGGGCGGACCCGCCGCCCGCGTCCGGCATCGGCGGTACCGGCCTGCAGGGCCTCACCGAACGGCTCGCCGCGGCGGGAGGCTCGCTCACCGCGGGTCCCGGGCCGGGCGGCGGGTTCGTGGTCGGCGCGGAGCTGCCGGTGGGCCCGGTGGATGCCGCCGGAAGTCCCGCCTCACCCCATACGCTGGGCCGGTGAACGAGATGCCCCGAGATCAGCGGCCGCACACGTCCGTCAAGGTTCTGCTCGCCGAGGACCAGGGCATGATGCGCGGCGCGCTCGCCCTGCTGCTCGGCCTGGAACCTGACATCGAGGTCGTGGCCCAGGTGGGCGCCGGGGACGAGATCGTGGATGCCGCGCTGCTGTCCCGCCCGGATGTGGCGCTCCTGGACATCGAACTCCCGGGCCGGAGCGGACTGGACGCCGCCGCCGACCTGCGCGAGGAGGTGCCGGACTGCCGGGTGCTGATCCTCACCACCTTCGGGCGGCCCGGCTATCTGCGCCGCGCGATGGAGGCGGGCGCGGCGGGGTTCCTGGTCAAGGACGGCCCGGTCGAGGAGCTCGCGGTGGCCATCCGCCGGGTGCTGACCGGTGAGACCGTCATCGACCCCGCCCTCGCCGCGGCCGCCCTGAGCGCGGGCCCCAGCCCGCTCACGGCGCGGGAACGGGACGCGCTGAACGCGTCGGTGGACGGGGCGACGGTCTCCGACATCGCGGCGAAGCTGCATCTGTCCGAGTCGACGGTACGCAACTACCTGTCGTCGGCGATCGGGAAGACAGGGACGCGGAACCGCATGGAGGCGGTGCGGGCGGCGCGGCAGCAGGGCTGGCTGTAGGCGGTGTTCGCAGCGGGGCGCCGGGCGTGGCCGGCGCCCCGCTGCCCTCAATCGCCGGACGGGCTCGACATGCCCGACGGGCTCGACGCGCGGGACGGAGCCGACGTGCTCGACGGGCTTGACGTGGCCGACGGGCCGGTCATTGCGGAGCGCGACGAGCGGTGGCGCGGCAGCCACAGGGCCATCAGCAGCAGTCCGCCCAGCAGGACCGTGCCGGCTGTCCGGAACGCCAGCGCGAACCCCGCGGTCAGCTCCTCCGCCCCGGTGCCGCCCCCGGTCCGTGCCGCCGCGACCGTGGAGAGCACGGCGAGACCGAGTGCACCGCCCATCGTGCGCGAGGTGTTGACCAGCCCGGAGACCAGGCCGGCGTCCCCGGGCGCCGCGCCCGAGGTGGCGAGAGAAGCGAGCGGGGTGGACGCGAACCCTGCACCGGCCATCATCAGGATGCCGGGCCCGCAGATCGACGTGAGGTACGAGCCGTCCGCGCCCATCGTGGACTGCCAGCCGAAGCCCGTGGCGGTGATCGCCAGACCGATCAGGACGAGGTTCTTCGCGCCGACCCGTGCCATGATCCGCGGCGCGAACGTCGAGCCGAGCACGACCGCCAACGAGGTGGGCATCAGGGCCAGTCCGGCCTGCATCGGCGTGTAGTCCAGCACCGACTGCGCGTACACGGTCATGAAGTACCACATCGAGAACGTCGCGGAACCCATCACGATCATCGCCGCGTTCGCCGCCGCCACCGCCCGTGTGCCCAGCACCCGGAGCGGCATCAGCGGCACCGCCGTCCGCGCCTCCACCAGGACGAAGAGGGCCAGCAGCGCCACTCCGCCGAGCAGTGGCACCAGGGTCGCCGCGGCCGTCCAGCCCTCCTGCTCGGTCTGCACGATGCCGTACGAGACCGTGGCCAGCCCCACCGTGACGAGCACCGCGCCCAGCAGGTCGATACGGTGCCGCCCACCCGCCCGGCTCTCGGCGAGCCAGACCGTGGCGCCGATCAGGACGAGCACGCCGAACGGCACATTGATCAGCAGGACCCAGCGCCAGGAGAGGAGGTCGGTGAGCGCTCCGCCGACCAGTCCGCCGGCCGCGCCGCCTCCGGCGCCGACGGCCATCCACGTACCGATCGCCCTGGTCCTGGCCGGGCCCTCGGGAACCGCTGCGGTGAGAAGCGTGAGGGTCGCGGGAGACAGCACGGCGGCACCGAGCCCCTGGGCGGCGCGGGCGGCGAGCAGCTGCCAGCCCTCCTGGGCGAACCCGCCGGCGAGCGAGGCGGCGGTGAACAGGCCGAGCCCGACCAGGAACATCCGCTTGCGGCCGTATATGTCGGCGGCGCGCCCGCCGAGGAGCATGAACCCGGCGAACGCGATCGCGTACGCGTTGAGGACCCACTGCAACTGACCGGCACTCAGTCCAAGGTCGGACCGCATGGACGGCAGTGCCACATTGACGACGGACACGTCGAGGATGACGAGGAACTGGCCGGTGCAGGCGGCGAGCACCACCGCCCAGGTGCGGGTTTTCTGCCGGATCTGCAGGGGCGTGGGCGCCGTGACGTCAACCATGAGGGTCATACTCGCAGGCGCCCTGCGCCCCGTACATCGGTATATGGCCGGACACCCGGCTCCGCCTATCGGCGCAGGAGCGTGACGACCGCCGCGCCGCCGAGCCCGATGTTGTGGGCGAGTCCGACCCGGGCACCGGGCACCTGCCGGTCGCCCGCCTCGCCGCGCAGCTGCCAGGTGAGTTCGGCGACCTGGGCGATTCCGGTGGCGCCGAGCGGGTGCCCCTTGGAGATCAGCCCGCCGGACGGGTTGACCACCCAGCGGCCGCCGTAGGTGGTGGCCCCCGACTCGACGAGCTTGCCGGACTCGCCCTCGCCGCACAGGCCGAGTGCCTCGTAGGTGAGGAGTTCGTTGATGGAGAAGCAGTCGTGCAGCTCGATGACGTCGAGATCCGCGGCCGAGAGCCCGGAGGCGTCGTACACCTGCCGGGCGGCGGCACGGGACATGGGCAGTCCGACGGCGTCGATGCAGGTGCCGGAGGCGAACGTCTCTCCGGTGTCGGTCGTCATGGCCTGGGCGGCGATCTCGACGGCCCTGTCCTCCAGCCCGTGGCTCCCGACGAAGCGTTCCGACACGACGACGGCTGCGGCCGCCCCGTCGGAGGTGGGCGAGCACTGGAGTTTGGTCAGCGGGCGGTGGATGGTCCTGGCGGCGAGGATCTCGTCGACCGTGTACGCGTCCTGGAACTGGGCGTACGGGTTGATCACCGAATGCCGGTGGTTCTTGGCGCCGACCGCCGCGAGCTGCGCCTCCGTCGTCCCGTACCGCTCCATGTGTTCGCGGGCCGCGTTGCCGAAGATCTGGGCGGTGGGCGGGGACATCTCGAAGCCGTGGGCGGCGGCCATGATCCCGTAGTGCCGGGCAACGGGCGAGGTCCTGAAGTCCGCTCCGCCGTCGGACCCGCTCCCCAGCGACCCGCGCGTCATCTTCTCGAAGCCGAGCGCGAGGACGCAGTCGCTGATGCCGCCCTCGACGAACTGCCGGGCCAGCATCAGCGCGGTGGAGCCGGTGGCGCAGTTGTTGTTGACGTTGTAGACGGGTACGCCGGTCAGCCCGAGCTCGTACGCGGCGCGCTGGCCGGCCGTGGAGGCCTGGAAGCAGTAGCCGACGGGAACCTGCTGCACCTCCTCGTAGGTGACCGAGGCGTCGGCGAGTGCGGCGTTCCCCGCCTCCTTCGCCATGTCCCAGTACTGCCAGTCGCGTGTCTCGGGCTTCTCGAACTTCGTCATCCCGACACCAACGATGTACGCCTTCATGGAGAAGTCACGTCCCTTCAGAGGAGCTCAGTCACGCGGGAGGCCGAGAATGCGCTCGGCGACGACATTGAGCTGAACCTGGGTGGTGCCGCCGGCGATGGTCAGACAGCGGGACATCAGAAATCCGTGCAGGGCCCGGTCCCCGGGACCTTCCGCGGTCGCGCCCGCCGGTCCGAGCAGTTCCAGGGCGAGTTCGGCGATCTTCTGCTGGTGGGTGGTCTGGACGAGCTTGCGTATCGAGGCTCCGGCGCCCGGCTCCAGTCCGGACACCTGTTGCAGGGTGGTCCGCAGTCCGATGCAGGCGAGCGCGTGCGCCTCGGCGGCGAGGGCGCCGATCCGCGCCCGGTAGGTGCCGTCGAGCTCGCCGGAGCGGGCGATGAGCGCTTCCAGTCCGGTGTCGAAGGTCATCTGGTCGGCCATGTGGACGCGTTCGTTGCCGAGGGTGTTCCGGGCGACCCGCCAGCCGTCGCCCACATCGCCGACGACGGCGTCGGCGGGCAGCAGGACGTCGTCGAAGTACACCTCGTTGAAGAGGGAGTCGCCGGTGATCTCCTTCAGCGGGCGGATGTCGATGCCTTCGGTGTTCTTCATGTCGACGAGGAAGTAGCTGAGCCCCTGGTGCTTGGGGGCGTCCGGGTCGGTCCTGGCGAGCAGGATGCCGTGATCGGCCCACTGGGCGGCGCTCGTCCAGACCTTCTGGCCGTTGATCCGCCAGCCCTCGGCGGTCCGCTCGGCCTTCGTGCGGAGCGAGGCGAGGTCGGAGCCGGCGCCGGGCTCGGAGAACAGCTGACACCAGAGGAGTTCGCCGCGCAGCGTGGGCATGAGGTAGCGGTCCTGCTGGTCCGGCGTCCCGTACGCGAGGAGCGAGGGCACCACCCAGGTGGCGATCCCCAGGTCGCTCACCTTCACTCCCTGCTCCTTCAACTCCTGTTGCACGGCGAGCTGGTGGAGAGGTCCGGCGTCCAGACCGTAGGGGGCGGGCAGATGCGGGGCGGCGTAGCCGCTCGGGGCGAGGACGCGACGGGCGGCCTTCGGGTCGAGCCCCTGGGCGGCGGCGACGGCCTCGCGCGCCTCGGCGCGATGACGGTCGGCCTCGGCGGGGAGTTCGAGGGCGAGTTCTCGGCGCGCGCCGCCCTCGGCCAGCCGGAGGGCCCGTAGCCGGTGGGCGTCCCCCGCCCCCAGCAGCTGCCGGGCCACGAGCGCCCGGCGCAGATGGAGGTGGGCGTCGTGCTCCCAGGTGAAGCCGATGCCGCCGAGGACCTGGATGCAGTCCTTGGCGCAGCTGTACGCGGCGTCGAGCGCGGTGCCTGCGGCGAGGGCGGCGACCAGTCCCCGTACCTCCGGGGCTTCGTCCGCCGCGCGGGCGGCGTCCCACACCAGGGCGCGGGCCTGTTCGACGCGGACGAGCATGTCGGCGCAGAGATGCTTGATGCCCTGGAACTGCCCGATGGGACGGCCGAACTGTTCGCGGACCCTGGCGTGCGCGACGGCGGTGTCCAGCGCCCGGGAGGCGGTGCCGCACGCCTCGGCGGCGAGGAGGACGGCGGCGAGATCACGGACGGCCACGGAGTCTGTCCGTACGGCACGGTCTGCGGGTACGAGTACGCCGTCGGCCCGGACCTCGGCGGTGGGGCGGGTCGGGTCGGCGCCGCGGTGCGGGCGCACGGTGAGCCCCTCGGCGGCGGTGTCGACGGCGAACCAGCGGGTGCCGGCGGCCGATTCGGCGGGGAGCAGGAGCAGGTCGGCGTCGGCACCGGAGAGCACGGGTGGAGCCGTGCCGTCGAGAAGGTGACCGTCCTCGCCCTCCACGACGGTGAGGGTGCCGGGGCCGAGGGCGACGGCGCCGATGCGGGTACCGGCGGCGAGGGCGCCCAGCAGGTCGCTCCCGCCCGCGTCGCCCAGCACCGCCACGGCAAGCGCGTTCGCCAGGTACGGGCCGGGGAGCGCGGCCCGTCCCGCCTCCTCGAGAACCACGGCGAGGTCGAGGAGTGTGCCGCCTGCTCCGCCGCGCTCCTCGGGCAGATGGATGCCGAGCAGCCCCTGCTCGCCGAGACCGTCCCAGTAGCCGGGGCGCACACCGGGTGCGGAAGGGGCGCTCGCGTCGAGGAGCTTGCGGATCTCGTCCGGGGGCACGGCGCGCGCCAGCCATCCCCGTACGGCCTGCGCCAACTCCCGCTGTTCCTGGGTGATTCCGATGCCCATGTACGGATCCTTGCCGGTCGCGGCCACTGGAACGGCGCAAGAGTAGAACACGTTCCAATCTGATGGAAGGTCAGATGACCGCGCGGTTTCGGCGACGTACCGCACCGCACCGGGTGCCGGCCCGGTCGGCGCAAACCACCCCCGCCGACGCCGCCGACCGGCCCGTACGGCACGATGAGGCGCCGTTTCATTCCCGTACGACCTGGAGGAACCCCGTGGCCGCCGAGCCCGAGCCGGAGATTCTCGCTGCCTTCCAGGCGGCCAAGGGCTTCATGCCGGTGGTCGAGGGGCTCGCCCTCCACGCGGCCGCCACCGACGCCGCCGCGCTCGGTCTGCCGCTGTTGGAGGTCGGGACGTACTGCGGGCGGTCCACGATCCTGCTCGCCGACGTCGCCCGGGCGGCCGGTGTGACCGCACTCACCGTCGACCATCACCGGGGCAGCGAGGAGCAGCAGCCGGGCTGGGAGTACCACGACCCGACCGTCGTGGACCCGGAGGTCGGCCGGATGGACACGCTGCCGACTTTCCGCCGCACGCTGCACGCGGCGGGCCTCGAAGACCACGTCGTGGCGCTCGTCGGGCGGTCCCCGCAGGTCGCGGCCGTCTGGGGCGGGCAGCTCGGCTTCGTCTTCATCGACGGCGGACACACCGACGAGCATGCGAACGGTGACTACGAGGGCTGGGCGCCGCATGTCGCCGAGGGCGGGCTGCTCGTGATCCACGACGTGTTCCCCGATCCCGCGCACGGTGGTCAGGCGCCGTACCGGGTGTATCTGCGGGCGCTGGAGTCCGGGGCGTTCACCGAGGTGTCGGCCACGGACTCGCTGCGCGTCCTGCGCCGTACCGGAACGGGGATCTGAGAGTGCCCGGCAGTAGGCAGCGCGGGTGAAGGAGCGGGGCTGGGGTGCGTGCTTCGCAAGGCGGAGGATTGAGCCAACGCGGAGCGTTGGAGATTGACGACAACGCCGCGAGGTGCGTGCCCCAGCCCCGCGACGCCGCGAAGCCTACTGCCGGGCACTCTGAGCCGCCGGATAGCATCGCGACGTGCCGTACGACACCAGCGTTCCTCCCGTCCCTCATCCTGCGCGGCGCCGCCGAGCCCTGCTCGTCGCTGCCGTGCTGGGCTGCGTGTGCCTGATCGCGGGCTGCGGCGGTGGCAGTGGTGGTGGGGGGGCAGCGCAGCCGCGCGAGGGCGGTGGTGGCACGTCGTCCGCGCCGTCCCTGTCGTCATCGCCCGCGAAGAGCAGTCCGGCGGCGAGGGCGACCTCGGTGCCGCCCTCCCCGTCGAAGTCCGCGAGCCGCACCGTGTCCGGGCCGCTGTCGGGGAAGACGGTCGTGATCGACCCCGGGCACAACCCGCGCAACCACGAGCACACCCGCGAGATCGGCCGCCAGGTGGACATCGGCACCGCGCACAAGGAGTGCGACACCACCGGTACGTCCACCGACTCGGGTTACGCCGAGGCCGCGTTCACCCTCGACGTCTCGCACCGGCTGCGGGCGCTCCTGCAGGCGCAGGGCGCCGAGGTGGTCCTCACGTACGACAACGACCGCCCCTACGGGCCGTGTATCGACGAGCGGGCCCGGATCGGCAACCATGCCAAAGCCGATGCGGTCGTGTCGGTGCACGCGGACGGTTCCGCGGTCGGCAACCGCGGCTTCCATGTGATTCTTCCCGCACTCGTGCGCGGCGGGGCGGCGGACACCTCGAAAATCGTCGCACCGTCGCGCGATCTCGGCACCCGGATCGCCGGTCGCTTCGTCCGCGCTACCGGAAGTGCGCCTTCCAATTACGTGGGCGGCAATACGGGGTTGGACACCCGTAAGGATCTGGGCGGACTCAATTTGTCCACGGTGCCCAAGGTGTTCATCGAGTGCGGCAATATGCGTGATCCGAAGGATGCCGCCCTGCTCACCAGCGCGGGCTGGCGCCAGAAGGCCGCACAGGGCATTGCGGATGGCATCAGTTCCTACCTGCGCGGGTAAGCACGTGTAGTTATGCGGTGGTTATGCGGTCGTTGTGCAGGGTTATTCGGGGGGATGACCGTCCAAGGTCCGGGCCAGGACACAACCCGGCCGGCCAGACGATAGATTCATCCGTGCGATGCGGAGCCGCCCCCGGGCTTCGCGCCGTGCCCGCCGCACCGGCGGCAGCGACGACCGCCCCGACGAGACGACCGACTAAGGACCTTCACGTGAATATCCGCTCGCTCACTAGAGGCGATGGCGTGGTGATCGGAGCAGCGGTGGTGCTGTTCATCGCCTCTTTCCTCGATTTCATCTCCTACAAGAGCCTCGGCGGCGTCGACGCGCCGAACGCCTGGGACTCGCTGGGCAATGCGATCGGCGTCTACCTGGTCGGGGTGATCGGTGCGGCACTGATCGTGCTCTCCCATTCGCAGCCCCAGCCCCGCAAGATCGTCGGCCTGGAAATCGGCCAGTTCGGCGTCGCGGCCACGATCTTCAGCGCGTGGAACATCTTCTGGACGATCATCGACCTCGGCCAGGTCGACGCCGGTGCCGGTCTCGTCCTCGGCCTGATCGCCTCGCTCGCGCTGGCCGGCGGCGCGGTCGCCACCCCGCTGGTTCCCGCGCTGAAGGCACCCCTGATGGGCGCCCCGCGCCCGCAGGGCGTGCAGGCGCCGTACGGCGGCCAGCCGCAGCCCGGCCAGGGGTACGGCTACCCAGGGGCCCAGCAGCAGCCGTACGGTGCGCAGCCGGGTCAGCCCCAGCCGTACGGTGCCCAGCCGCAGCCCGGTCAGCCCGACCCCGCCCAGGCTCAGCAGGCCCCGCAGGGCGGCGCCGCGCCGGCCGGCGACTTCACGCCGTTCTGGTTCGCCGTGCCGGTGGCCCGTCCGCTGTACGGCGAGGACGGTTCACCGAGCCCGATCGCCGAACTGGCGCCGGGCACCTGGTACCTCGCGGTCGAGCAGCGTGGTCCGAGCCTCATCGCCCAGACCCAGGACGGCCGTCGTGGCGTTCTGCAGGACACCACGGGCATCCAGCGCGGCTGACAGCGCTTCCGCTCCGCGGCCCCTCGCCCCTTCCGGGCGGGGGGCCGCTGCCGTACCCTCCGTCCGTGCAACGCCATCTGACGTAGCGTCAATTAAATTTGGCTGGAGGGACCGGTATGCGGCTCGGACTCGCTCTCGGCTACTGGGGCCGCGGCCCGAACCCCGCCCACCTGGAGCTCGCCCGCGAGGCGGAACAGCTGGGCTACGACTCGGTGTGGACGGCGGAGGCCTGGGGCTCCGACGCCTTCACCCCGCTGACCTGGATCGCGGCGCACACCTCCCGCATCCGGCTGGGCACCGGCATCGCACAGATGGCGGCGCGCACCCCGACCGCGACGGCCATGCACGCTCTGACCCTCGACCACCTGTCCGGCGGCCGCATGATGCTCGGGCTCGGGCTGTCAGGGCCCCAGGTGGTGGAGGGATGGTACGGACGCCCGTTCCCGAAGAGCCCGCTGACCGCCACCCGCGAGTACGTCGAGGTCATCCGGCAAGTACTGAGGCGCGAGGCCCCTGTTGAGCTGGACGGGCGGTTCCACTCCCATCCGTACACCGGTCCGGACGCGACCGGGCTCGGCAAACCGCTGAAGCCGATCACCCATCCACTGCGGGCCGGGATGCCCGTACTGCTGGGTGCCGAAGGCCCGAAGAACATCGCGCAGACGACCCGGATCGCGGACGGCTGGCTGCCGCTGTACTGGTCGCCGCTGCGGACCGATGTGTACGAAGCGTCGCTGACCGGGCTCCCCGACGGCTTCATGATCGCGCCGATGGCCCGCGCGCACGTCTGTGACGACGTCACGGAAGGCCTGCTGCCGGTGAAGGCGATGCTCGGCTTCTACATCGGCGGGATGGGACACGACGCCCGTAACTTCCACGCCGACCTGATGGCACGGATGGGCTTCGCCCAGGAGGCGCGGCGGATCCAGCAGCTGTTCCTCCAAGGCCGCAAGGAGGAGGCGGTGCTGGCCGTGCCGGATGCGTTCGCCGATGAGATCTCGCTCGTCGGACCGCGTGAACGGATCGCGCAGCGGCTGGAGTTGTGGCGCAAGGGCCCGGTGACCGACCTGCTGGTCACGGCACCGGACCCACACACCCTGCGCGTACTGGCAGACCTCAACAGCGCTTGAGAGCCTCAGCGGAACGTCGCACGCTCCAGCCAGAAGTCGAGCAATTCCCGGTCTCCGACCACCTCGACCCGTCCGCTGTCCACGTCCAGCCGCCGGTTGAGGAGCAGCATCAGGTCTGTCAGCGGCGCGCGCACCGCAACGGTCGCCTTCTCGTGCGCCCGCCGCCAGGTGAACCCGTCCTCGCCGAACTCGATCAGCCAATCCGCCGCGGGCACGTCTGTGGCATGGAAGTGGAGGGACCGGCCGGCCCCCCGGAGCTCCGCAGCCTCCGGGTCCCCCATGGACTGGGCGAAGGCGACGATCTCCAGCCACTCGTCCATCGTGTCGGCCGCCAGCTCGGGCGGCACCTCGTAGCCGGCCCGCACGGCGAGCACCGCGTCGGCGCGGTGGACGACCGTCTCGTGCACCATGCGCCGCGCCCAGAACCCGGCGCTCGTGTCCCACGACCAGCTCCACACCTGTCGGTCGCGACCTGCGTCACGCAGGACGGCTGCCGTCTTCGCCGCCCCGTCGGCCAGCCAGGCGTCCAGCACGGCCGGGTCGTCGCCGGCCGGCGTGGACTCCGGCACCTCTTCGTCCGGGAGTTGCGCGGTCGCCCGGGTGCGGACGATCTCGCCGGCCCAGCGGTGGGCGCCGCCGACATGCACGGCGAGATCGCGCAGCGTCCAGTCGGGGCAGGTCGGGACCGGCGCGGAGAGATCCGCGCCCTTGATCGCCGCCCTCAACTCATCGGTCTGCCGGACGATTTCGTCACAGTAGCGATCATGTGCCAGAAGTGTCATGGCGCCACCCTATTGCGGCCGTCGCTCTGCCCACATCCGGTTACCCGCCGAGCTGGGAGGCGGACGGCACCTTGTCCTTCACCTCGGCGCCCGCGCTCTTGCCCGCGTCCTTGATGCCGCTGATGACGTTCTCGAAGGCACTGACGTCCCCCGCGCCCGCCTCGCCCGTGCGGAGCTTGTTCCCGAGCCCCTTGAGCGACTCGATGCCCGCCGTCAGCGGCGCGACCGCCTTCGACAGCAGCGGGTCGCCCTTGGCGTTCTCCGCCGCCGCCTTGAGCCGGTTGTACGCGAACCCGCCCGCGAGCCCCGCCTTGACCAGTGCGAACTTCCGCCCGTCAGCACCCTTCTTGAACGTGCCCGCACGGTACGGCTTCACGATCCACTGATACGTGGCACCCGCCGCGAGCCCCGCGTTGGCGACGAACCGCGTCTTCGCGAGCTTCTGCTTCTCCGCCGACGCCGTAACGCTCGGGGACGGGGAGGAGCTCGCACTGGTGCCGGAGCCCTTGCCGCACGCGGTGGCGCCCACCAGCACGGTGCAGGACAGCAGCAACGCCACGAACAGACGGCGGAGCGGTACGGAACGGGGCACAGCGGGCCTCCTTGGACGGGCTCACGGCGAGTTCTGCGGTGAGTGACGCGGTCCGGCACTCCTGGCCAGGCTCGTCCCGGGCCGGGCGCCGCGCCACTCAGGAGGCGCCGTCCGGGTTTCGGGCCGCGGACAGCGGCATGCGGTGGCGGGCCGCATCCGCCGCTACGGACCCGCCGATGAGGACGCGCTCAGTGGTCCACGCGGACCATCAGGTGCGCGAAGCCTCATCGCAGCAGTCCGGCTCCAGCCCCTTCGGCAGCCGTTCGCCGCTGAAGACCGCGGTCGTCGCCTCATCGCCTCCCAGAGCGGCCACCGCGAGCAGCAGCGAGCCGGCGGTCCAGGTGGTGTGCTCCTCCGGCCAGAACGCCCGGTTGCCCTCGAAGACGTAACCGGTCCAGTACATGCCGCCCTCGGCGCGCAGGTGCTGGATGGACTGGAGAATCTCCAGCGCCCGGTCGGACTCACCCATCACCCAGAGCGTCAGGGCGAGTTCGCAGCTCTCGCCGCCCGTCACCCAGGGGTTGGGCAGCACACAGCGCACCCCGAGGCCGGGGACGACGAAGCGGTCCCAGGCTTCCTCGATCCGTTCCTTGGCGGCCGTTCCGGTGAGCGCTCCGCCGAGGACCGGGTAGTACCAGTCCATCGAGTAGTGGCTCTTGTCGAGGAAGCGCTCGGGGTGGTTGCGGATCGCGTGCGCGAGCGCACCGGTGGCCAACTCCCAGTCGGGCTGCGGCTCTTCACGCTGTTCGGCGATGGCGAGTGCACAGCGCAGCGCCTGGTGGATGGAGGAGCAGCCGGTCAGCAGGGCGTCGTCGACCGGGCTGCCGTCGGGTTCACGCTTCCAGCCGATCTGCCCGCCGGGCTGCTGGAGCCGCAGGACGAATTCGACGGCCGCGTAGACGGTCGGCCACATCCGGTCGATGAACGCGTCGTCGCCGGTGGCGAGGTAGTGGTGCCAGACGCCGACCGCCACGTACGCGCAGAAGTTGGACTCCAGGCTCCGGTCGGTCGGCCGGTCCGGGTCGCCGTCGTGGTAGGCGGCGTACCAGGAGCCGTCCTCGTTCTGGTGCCGGGCCAGCCAGTCGTAGGCGCGTTCCGCCGCGGCGTGCTCACCCGCGGCGTCGAGGGCCATGGCGGCCTCGGTGTGGTCCCACGGGTCGAGGTGGTGACCGCGGAACCAGGGCAGCGCGCCGTCCTCGCACTGCACGGAGAGCAGCGCGGCGACGGTCTCGGTGGCCTGCTCGGCGGTGAGCACTCCGGGCAGGACGAGGTGTTCGGTCTGCTCGGGAGTGGTCACGCCTCGGCCTTCGAAAGGTCGTCGGCGGCGGCCCTGGGCAGGTGCGGCTTGGTGGCGTAGGCGACGAAGCTCTTGCCGACGACCGGGTTGAGCAACTGCTCGGCGACCCGGGTGACGGCCGGCTTCTTCATGATGTCCCAGACCAGCAGCTTGTGGTACGCGCGGACCGGGAGTGCCGCGTCCTCGCCGTCGCGGCCGACTCCGAACGCGCACTTCAGCCACCAGTACGGCGAGTGCAGGGCGTGGGCGTGGTGGGTGCCGTACGGCTTGAGACCGGCGCCGCGGATCTTGCCCAGGAGTTCATCGGCCTTGTAGATGCGGATGTGGCCGCCCTCGACCTCGTGGTACGCATCGGAGAGCGTCCAGCAGATCTTCTCGGGGCCGTACCGCGGCACGGTGATGGCGATCCGGCCGCCGGGCTTGAGGACCCGGACCATCTCGGCGAGCACGCCCTTGTCGTCAGGGATGTGCTCCATCACCTCGGAGATGATGACGACGTCGAAGGACTCGTCGGGGAACGGCAGGTTGAGCGCGTCGCCCTCCATCGCGGTGGCGGTGGCGCCCTCGGGGGCCTCACCGGCCTCCTTCATCGCCGCGAACCACTTCGCGACCTCGCGGATCTCCTCGCCGTTCTGGTCGAGAGCCACCACCTGGGCGCCGCGCCGGTAGCACTCGAAGGCGTGGCGTCCGGCGCCGCATCCCAGATCGAGCACTCGGTCGCCTGCGGCGAGCGGGAAGCGGGTGAAGTCCACGGTCAGCACGAATGCCTGCTTTCGCGGTCGGGGGTCGAGAAGGGGTCAGGGAGCCGGGACGGCGAGGACGGGCGTCGGGGTCACCGACGGCTGCCGGAGTGCGTGGTGGCGGCGCGGGCGGCGATCGCCTGCCGGTAGAGCTCCGCGGTGCCGATGGCCGCCTGCTTCCAGGTGAACCGGGACAGCACCCGTTCGCGGCCCGCGGCGCCGAGCCGGGCCCGCAGTTCCGGGTCGCCCAGCAGCCGGGCGAGTGCGGCGGCCAGCGCCCCGGCGTCGGCGGGCGGCACGGCCAGGCAGGTCTCGCCGTCCGGGCCGGCCACCTCGGGGATCGCACCGCCGGTGGTGGCGACGAGCGGGGTGCCGGTGGCCATGGCCTCGGCCGCGGGCAGCGAGAACCCCTCGTACAACGAGGGGACACAGGCGATCTCGGCGCTCCGCACCAGGTCGACGAGTTCGGCGTCACTGATGCCCTTGACGAACTCGACGGCGTCCTGGAGTCCGTACCGCTCGATGGCCTGCGCGACCGGTCCGTCCTCGGCCCGCTTGCCGACGACCACGAGGTGCGCCCGCGGGTTCTCGGTACGGAGCTCGGCGAGCGCCTCGACGAGGTGGACAAGGCCCTTCAGCGGGACGTCGGCACTGGAGGTGGTGACGATCCGGCCCGGCACCTCGGCGATCTTCGGGTCGGGCGACCACAGGTCGGTGTCCGCACCGATGTGCACGACGTGGATCCGGTCCTGCCGCACCCCGAGGTGGTCGACGATCTCCTGCTTGGAGGAGCCGGAGACGGTGAGGACCGACGGCAGCCGGCGCGCGACCCGCTTCTGCATGCGGGTGAAGGCGTACCAGCGGCGCACGGAGGCGCGGCGGCGACGGCTGCCGGCGGCGTCCAGCTCCAACTGCCGGTCGACGGTGATGGGGTGGTGGATGGTGGTGACGAGCGGGGCGCCGAGATCCGCCAACAGCCCGTATCCGAGAGTCTGGTTGTCGTGGATGACGTCGAACTCGCCACGACGGGCGGCGAGATGACGGCGGGCACGGAGGCTGAAAGTGAGCGGTTCCGGGAAACCGCCGGTCCACATGGTGGCGACCTCGGCGACGTCGATCCAGTCCCGGTACTCGCCGCGGGCGGGGGTGCGGAACGGGTCGGGCTGGCGGTAGAGGTCCAGGCTCGGCAACTCGGTGAGCGGGACGCCCTCGTCGAGTACGGGATAGGGCTGGGCGCCGATCACCTCGACGCTGTGGCCGAGGCGGGCGAGCTCGCGTCCGAGGTGGCGTACGTACACACCCTGACCGCCGCAGAACGGGTTGCCCTTGTAGGTGAGAAGTGCGATGCGCAGGGGTCGCCCGTCGGTGCTGCCCGACGCGTGGCCGCCCGCGCGGGGGCCCGCTTCTATGGCCTCAGCGGTCACACTCGGCCCCCTTCTCACTGCGTGTTCGCCGGAGCGTAACCGCTCACGCTAATCTAGAACAAGTTTCAGACTGGATCGTTCAATGAGCTACGAATCTACCGGCAGGTAGCGTCGACGCAACGGCCGGATCAGGTGATTCGCGCCACCACCGGACACCCTGGCATGCTGTGCGCCGCCGGGGCCCAGACGCCTCCCCGGTCGTGGACAGAAGCCATGGATGGGGACACATGACAGCGGAAGCCAAGCCGGCATCGCCGCCCCTGACGGAACGGCAGGAGGCCCGCCGTCGTCGCATTCTGCACGCCAGCGCCCAGCTCGCCAGCAAGGGCGGTTTCGAGGCGGTGCAGATGCGTGAGGTGGCGGAGGCCGCCGGGGTGGCCCTGGGCACGCTGTACCGGTACTTCCCCTCCAAGATCCACCTCTTGGTCGCCACCATGCAGGATCAGCTCCAGCACATGCACGGGACGCTGCGCAAGCGCCCCCCGGCCGGGGACGACGCGGCGGCGCGCGTCGCCGACACCCTGATGCGGGCGTTCCGCGCGATGCAGCGCGAACCGCATCTGGCGGATGCGATGGTGCGTGCGCTGACCTTCGCGGACCGCAGCGTCAGTCCCGAAGTGGACACCGTCTCGCGGATCACGACGGCCATCATCCTGGACTCGATGGGGCTCCAGCACCCGACGCCGGAGCAACTGTCCGCGGTCCGGGTCATCGAGCACACCTGGCACTCGGCGCTGATCACCTGGCTGTCGGGGCGGGCGTCGATCGCGCAGGTGAAGATAGACATCGAGACGGTGTGCCGGCTGATCGACGTGACGACTCCGGACGCCCCCTGAGGGCCGGTCCGTCATCAGCCGCGGACAGCTCCTGGCGGACCTGCCCCGAGGCCTCACCTGTCGACCACACACCCCTCACATCTCTGTGCCGGGCGCCCTCGAATCTCTCCTAGCATGAACCTGACCAGCACCGATGGAGAGGAAGACATGGCTGACGAGTCAGGCATGGCAGGCGGCACGGCGGACGGGCAGAACCTGGGCGTCCACCCCGGAACGGCGCCGGGGTACGGCGTCGGCGCCCAGGCCCCTTACGGCTACGGGTACCCCACGGGCGCCGCGCTGCCCACCGGCAAGGCGACTGCCTCGATGGTGCTCGGCATCGTCGGACTGCTGCTCGTCCCGATCGTGGCGCCGATCATCGCCCTGTGCCTGGGCATCTCGGCCCGCCGCATGGCGGACCGTGGCGAGGGCGGCGCCCGCGGCCAGGCGACCGCCGGAATGGTGATGGGGATCATCGGCTGCGCCTTCGCCTGCCTCGGGTTCCTCGTGGCCACGATCCAGGCGGTCAGCGGCGTCTGACATCGCCGACGGCCATCCGCCCGGGCGGATGGCGCGACGGTGACGGGGCGCGGTCCTCCCGGGCCGCGCCACCCTGCCCCCGGCTCGGGCCCATGTGCGACCCCCACATGTGCACCGCGTCAGGTGGGGGCCCCTGCACCATGTCGACAACGGCGCGGGGTTCATACGGTTCGGCGACATCACAGGAACCCCGCCGAGGAGCCGGTCACCATGCGTCGCAGAGCCACAGGCACCGTCCACCACCGCAGACCCCTCTCCGCGCTCGCCACACTGGCCGCCGCCGGCGTCCTGCTGACCGGCTGCACCGCCGCCGGCAAGGCAGGCGAGTCGGACACCGCGTCCGGCAAGGGCGCGAAGGACCAGACCGTCGACGTGGGGCTGGTCTACTCCCGGACCGGGCTGCTCGCGGCCTACGGAAAGCAGTACCGCGACGGCTTCATGGCGGGTCTGGACTACGCGACGAAGGGCACCGGCAAGGTGGCCGGACACCGCATCGAGGTCACCGAGCAGGACGACGTGGGCGACCCCGGCAAGGCGGTCGCCGCGGCGAAGAACCTCATCGGCAAGGGCTACAAGGTACTGGCGGGGACCACGGACTCCGGGGTCGCCCTGCAGATGGCGCCGCTCGCCGCGCAGAACAAAGTGCTGTACGTCAGCGGGCCCGCCGCCACCGACGCCGTGACCGGGATCAACGACTACACGTTCCGCTCCGGCCGGCAGTCCTACCAGGACATCCTCACCGCCGGAGCGATGCTCGGCGGGGCCAAGGGCAAGAAGGTCACCGTGCTGGCCCAGGACTCCACGTTCGGCCAGGCCAACGTCGCCGCGGTGAAGGCCGTGCTCGGCGGCCAGGGCGCGAAGGTGGGTTCCGTGCTGGCCCCGCCGAGCGCCACGGACCTGACCCCGTTCGCCCGGCAGGTGAAGGCCGCCGGCCCCGATCTGGTCTTCGTCGCCTGGGCCGGTTCCACCGCCCCCGCACTGTGGACCGCACTGGACCAGCAGGGGGTGCCGAGCGCCTCCAAGGTGGTCACCGGGCTGGCCGGGACCGCCTCGTACCCGGTCTTCGGTGCGGCGGGTTCCAAGGTCTCGTTCCTGGCGCACTACTTCCCCGGCGCGGGCGGCGGCAACGCCGTGGAGAAGGCCATGCTGGAATCGGTGGCCAAGGCGGGCGGCACCCCCGACCTGTTCACCCCCGACGGCTTCACCGCGGCACAGATGATCGTGCACGCCGTGGAGGAGGGCAGCGCCACCGATCCCGCCGCCATGGCGAAGGCGCTGGAGGGCTGGAGCTTCGACGGGGTGAAGGGCAAGGAGCAGATCCGGGCCGAGGACCACGCGCTGCTGCAGCCGATGTTCGTGGCGAAACTGACCGGAAAGGGCGCCACCGCGAAGCCGGAGCTGGTGAACACCGAGCCGATGGACAAGGTGTCGCCGCCCGCGAAGCCCTCGGCGGGCTGACCGGTGGCAGCACCTGACACCACGACGGATCACGGGAGCGCGGCGCACTCCGCCGCCCCCGTGCTTCAACTGGCCGGCCTCGGCTGGGGCGTCGGCGGGGCGACCATCGTCGAGGACATCACTCTGGATGTCCGCGAGGGCGAGTTCCTTGCTTTCATCGGCCCCAACGGAGCCGGCAAGACCTCACTGTTCAATCTGATCAGCGGGCTGACGACAGCCACCTCGGGCACCCTCGCGCTGGACGGTGCGGACCTGACCGGCCGTCCCGCGCACGTCCGGGCCCGGCGCGGGATCGGCCGGACGTTCCAGACGTCCAGCCTCTGGCCGGGGATGAGCGTGGCCGACCACGTCCGGCTGGCCGCCCAGGCCGCCGGGGGCGGCTCGTACCGCGTGTGGCGGCGCGCTTCCCCGTACACCGACGAGGTGCGCGGCGTGCTGGAGCGCACCGGACTCGGCCACCGGGCACGGGCGCTGGCGTCCGAGCTGTCGCACGGCGAGAAGCGGAAGCTGGAGCTGGCGGTGCTGCTCGTGGGCGAGCCGCGGCTGATGCTGCTCGACGAACCGATGGCCGGGGTGAGCGCGGAGGAGGTCCCCGCGCTCACCGAACTGATCCGCACCCTGCACCGGGACGAGGGCCGCACCGTCCTCATGGTCGAGCACCACATGGACGTACTGCTGGGGCTGGCCGACCGGCTGGCCGTGATGCACCACGGCCGGCTGCTGGCGCTGGACACCCCCGAGGCCGTGACCGCCGACCCGACCGTGCAGCAGGCCTACCTCGGGGAGGGGCTGTGACGACGGAACCCCTGCTCGTCGTACGGGATCTGCGGGTTCTCATCGGTGGACGGCACATCCTGCACGGCGTGGACCTCGATGTCGCCCGCCACGGGGTGACCGCGCTCCTCGGCCGGAACGGCGCCGGGAAGACCACGACCGTGCGCGGCATCCTCGGCCTCGTCCCGCGCACCGGAAGCGTCCGGCTCGACGGTGAGGAAACCGTGCCGCTGCCCACCCACACGCTGGTGCGGCGGGGCATCGGTTACGCCCCCGAGGACCGCGGCATCTTCGCCGGACTGACCGTTGCGGAGAACCTTCGGCTGGCCGAGCGGCGCGGGGCGGGCGCACCCGCGTACCCCCTCGTCCATGAACTCTTCCCCGAACTCAAACGCCGGGAACGCCAGTTGGCCGGCACGCTGTCCGGCGGGCAGCAGCAGATGGTCGCCATCGGGCGCACGCTCCTCAACGGAAACAGGCTGATCATCGCGGACGAACCCACCAAGGGGCTGGCGCCCAAGGTGGTCACCGAGGTCGCCGAGGTGCTGGAGCGGGCCGCCGAGGCGGTGCCGGTGCTCCTCGTGGAGCAGAACCTCGCCGTCGTACGGCGCCTCGCCGCGCACTGCACGGTGCTCGCCGACGGCCGGACCGCTCATCAGGGACCGGCCGGTGAGCTGCTGGGCGACGCGGAGGCGACGCGCCGGCTGCTGGGCGTGGGGCACGGCCCGTCCGCCCCCGTCCCTTCCCGGAACGCGGAGGAAGATTCCTGATGTCCACCCTTGTGCTGCTCACCATGACCGGACTCGGTCTGGGAGCGCTCTACTTCCTGATCGCGTCGGGGCTTTCGCTGATCTTCGGTCTGATGGACGTGCTCAACTTCGCGCACGGGGCGCTGCTCTCCATCGGCGCGTACGGCACCTGGTGGGCGGCGTCCGGCAATCTGCCGGGCGCGGGCCCCGGCGGTGCGGGCTTCGTCCTCGCGGTCCTGTTCGGTACGGCGGTGGGCACCGCCGCCGCGGTGCTGCTGGAACTCACCGTCGTCCGCCCGCTCTACACCCGGCCGCGCGAGCAGGTGCTCGCCACGGTCGGGGTGGGGCTCGCCGTCCCGGCGCTGCTGTCGGGCATCTGGGGCTCGGACGCCCGGACCTTCCCGGGGCCCGAGGCGCTGTCCGGCACGTTCTCCCTGCTGGGCGCGGAAGTCCCGGTCAACCGGCTGGTGCTGATCGCGGCGGCGGTCGTGGTGCTGATCGCGCTGCGGCTCTTCCTCGGATGGACCCGGCACGGACTGGTCGTACGGGCGGGGGTCGAGGACCGGGCGATGGTGACCGCGCTCGGCATCGACGTCCGCAAGGCGTTCACCCTCGTCTTCGCGATCGGCGGCTGTGCCGCCGCGCTCGGCGGGGCGCTCGGCGGGCTGTACTTCGGCTCGGTCGACCCCCGGCAAGGCACCTCGCTGCTGATCTTCGCGTTCGTCGTGGTCGTCACCGGGGGCATGGGCTCGGTGACCGGCGCCGCGGTGGCGTCCGTCGTGATCGGCCTGGTCCAGCAGTTCGCCAACTACTACACCGCAGCGGGCCTCGGCGACCTGGCCGTCGTCGTCCTGCTCGCCGCGCTGCTGCTCGTACGGCCGCGCGGACTGACCGGGAGGCTCGCGTGAGCACCATGACCGGGACACCCGACCGCACGAGCGGAACGCCGACGGCACCGTCCGACACACCGGTGCGTGTGAACGCGGCGCGGCTGCTGCGCTGGTGGCCGGCCGTGGTGCTGGCGCTGCTGATCGTCGCGCCGTACAGCGCCCTGCCGTTGCCGGGGCTGCTCGACGGCCCGCTGGGCAGTCCGGGCAGCCTTCAACTCCTCGCCACCTGCCTGTTGTTCGGCGCCTTGGCCACCGGCTACGACCTGCTGCTCGGCCGGACCGGGCTGC
This sequence comes from Streptomyces sp. NPDC048411, assembly GCF_040704695.1. Classification (NCBI taxonomy): domain Bacteria; kingdom Bacillati; phylum Actinomycetota; class Actinomycetes; order Kitasatosporales; family Streptomycetaceae; genus Streptomyces; species Streptomyces sp. NPDC048411. The sequence goes on along the minus strand of NZ_JBEZKL010000020.1, from coordinate 42,859 downwards.
TCTCCTTCGGGCATGCCCTGTACTTCGCGGCGGGCAGCTACGCCACGAACACCATCATGCTGGAGGCCGGACTGCCGTTCGCCGTCTCCGCACTGGTCGGCGTCTGCTTCGGGATCGCGCTCGCACTGGTGCTGGGATCGGTGAGCCTGCGCGTCACCGGCATCGGCTTCTCCATGGTGACGCTGGCCTTCGCCCAGGCGGGCTCGATCCTCGTCTCCCGCAACCCCGGCGGCGTCACCGGTGGCGAGGAGGGCCGGGCCGCGCCCGCCGAGCTGCTGCCGTCCGGGCTCGTGGGCATCGAGCACACGGCGAACCTGTACTGGCTCGCGCTCGGCTATCTCGTCCTCACCGTGGCCGTCGTCCACTGGGCGGTCCGCTCCCCGACGGGGCGGGTCTGGGAGGGCATCAAGGAGAACGAGCGCCGGGTGGAGGTGCTGGGGCTGAGGCCGTACGGGTTCAAGCTGACGGCGTTCGTCCTGGCCGGTGCGCTGGCCGCGCTCGGCGGGCTCGTCCACCTGCTGCTCACCGGCGGCTCCACCCCCCAGACGACGACGTCGGACTTCACGCTGTCGCTGCTGGTGATGGTGGTGCTGGGGGGCTCGGGCACCCGCTGGGGACCGATGGTCGGCGGCATCCTCTATACGTGGGCCGACCACCGGCTCGGCGATCTCGCCGGATCGGGTGCGGTCGCCGAGCTTCCCGCAGTGCTGCGGGTACCGCTCTCCCAGCCGCTGTTCCTGCTCGGCGCGGTGTTCGTGGCTGTGGTCCATCTCCTGCCGGGCGGGCTGGCACGGCTGCCGTCCCGGATGCGTTCTGTACTCCGTGCGACCAATGAGGGCACACCCGCCCGGAAGGAGGACCGGCACTCATGACCGCGTACGAGGAGATACGTGTCCCGGTGGCCGGGGGCGAGCTGGCCGCGCTGCGCTGGCCGGCCCGGGAGCCCGGTGCGCCGGTGGTCGTCGCGCTGCACGGCATCACGGCCAACGCGCTCTCCTGGGGCACGGTGGCGCGGCTGCTGACCGGGCAGGTCACGCTGGTCGCCCCGGACCTGCGCGGCCGGGCCGGAAGCTCCGGGCTGCCCGGACCGTACGGCATCGCGGCGCACGCCGATGACATCGCGGCCCTGACCGGGGCGCTCGGCCTGGACCGGGTGGTGCTGGCCGGTCACTCGATGGGCGCGTTCGTGGCGGCGCTGGCCGCCGTACGGCATCCGGACCGGTTCGGTCCGCTGCTGCTCGTCGATGGTGGGATCGGCTTCCCCGCCCCCACACATCTCTCCCCGGACGAACTGATGACGGCGGTGATCGGCCCGGCCATGGACCGGCTGTCGATGACGTTCCCCGACCGGTCCGCCTACCGGGAGTTCTGGCAGGCGCATCCCGCGTTCGCCGGGGACGCCTGGTCGCCCGAGGTGGACGCGTACATCCAGCGCGATCTGACGGGCGACGAACCGGCGATGCACTCGACGTGCCGGATCGAGGCAGTGCGCACCGACGGGATCGGTCTCTTCGACGACGACGTGCTGTCGGCGGTACGGAAGTTGCCGGTACCGGCGACGCTGCTGTGGGCGGCGCGCGGTCTGATGGACGAGCCGCAGGGACTGTACGACGAGCAGCGGCTGGCCGCCGCCGACCTCTCCGGCACCCTGCTGGAGCCGGTGGCCGTGCCGGACGTCAACCACTACACCGTGCTCACCGGGGACGCCGGCGGACGGGAGATCGCCACACGGCTGGTGGCACTCTCGAACATGCCGAGCCCGTACGGTGGTTGAGGACGGAGCGGTAGCCGGCCGGCCGGACGGCTACCGCTCCTGGTCGCCCGACAAAAGGTTCAGCCGCAGCGCCAGCTGAAGTTCCAGCGCACGGTCGGGCTTGTTCCAGTCGTGGCCGAGCAGCACCTGGATCCGGTCCAGCCGCTGCACCACCGTGTTGACGTGGACGTGGAGTTCGTCCTTGGCGCGGATGAGGCTGCCGCCGGCGCCGAAGTAGGCGCTCAGCGTGCGTACGAGGTGGGTGCCGCGCTGGGCGTCGTACCGCAGCAGGGGTCCGAGCGTCGCGGTGACGAAGCCGTCGACATCCTGCGCGTTGCCCAGCACCACGCCGAGGAAGCCGAGTTCGTCGACACAGGCGCCCTCTCCGGTACGGCCGAGGACACGCATGGCCCGCAGGCAGCGGGCCGCTTCGGCGTACGCGGCGGCGAGCTGCCGCGGACCCCGGGCCGGACCGGTGGCGGCCACGGTGACGGGGGCCTGGACCAGCTGGCCGAGCTGGGCGGCCGCGGCCCGCGCCGCTTCCCCCGCATCGGGTCCGGGGTCCGCGTCTCCCCCGCAGCCGATCAACAGCACCACGGTTCCCGCGTGTTCGGCGCTCACGCCACGGATGTCCCCGCCGAACAGATAGCGCAGGGCAGCGGCGCAGAGCTTCTCCCGGGCGCTCGCCTCGGCCACGAGCAGCAGATGCGGGCGGTCCAGGTCGATGCCGAGGCGTCGGCCGCGTTCGGCCAGTCCGGCGGGGTCGCGGTCCGCGTCGGTCAGCAGATCGCTGATCAGCTCGCCGCGTATCCGGTTCTCGGTCTCGGCGACCGTGCGCCGCAGCAGCAGCAGGAGGCCGGTGACCACGGCGGCGCGCTCGAAGAGCCGCCGGTCCGAGTCGTCGAGCCGGCCGCGCCGGTGCAGGACCAGACCGGCCAGGAGTTCCTGCCCGGCGAGTACGGCGCAGATCCACCGGCCGTCGCGGTGCACGGCGCGCGCTCCGGTGCGGGACTTCTCGGCGGTCTCGACCAGCCATCCGGCGTCCATGGAGTCGGCGGCGGGCCCCGCGCCGTCGGGCCGGACGGCCGCCAGCGGGCGCCCGCCCGGGTCGTGGATGGTCAGCGGGGAGTCCAGCAGCCCGGCGACGGCCGCCGCGACGTCCTTGACGTCACCTCCGCGCAGCACCAGGTCGGTCAGCCGGTCGTGCGCCTCCTCGGCCCGCTGCATGGCGGCCGAGTGCTCGCGTACCGCCGCATTCGCCTCCGCCAGCTCGGCGTTCGCCCCGGCGAGTTCGGCGAGCGCGGACCGGGTGTCGGCGAGGGCACGGGCGGTGTCGATCGCGATCGCGGCGTGCGCGGCGAGCGAGCAGAGCAGGGCGACCTCGTCGGGGCTGAAGACGCGGGGTGCGCGGTCGGCGGCGAAGAGGACGCCGATGACCTTCCCCGTACCACCGCGGCTGGAGCCGAGGAGCAGGGGCACGCCCAGGATGGCGACGAGCCCCTCGTCGAGGACCCCGGCGTTGATGTTGCGGGTGTGGCGGAAGCGTTCGTCGGTGCGGTAGTCGGGGGTGGCGTACGGGCTCGCGGTTTGCGCGACCAGGCCGCCGAGCCCTTCGCCGAGTTCCAGCCGTAGCCGCTGGAAGAGGAGCGACACCGACCCGTCGGTCACCCTCATGTAGGTGTCCCCCGCCTCCTCGTCGGGGAGCGTGAGATACGCCGTGTCCGTGCCGAGCAGCATCCTGGCCCGCCGGACGATCGCCTTCAGTACGTCGTCCAGATCCCGGGAGGCGGCCAGATCGCCCGCGGTGTCGAAGAGCGCGGTGAGCTGGAGCTCGCGGCGCCGGTGCTGGCGCAGGGCGCCCCTGATCCGCAGGGCAGTGGCGGTGGCCGCCTCCACCTCGGCGAGTTCGCCCGCGGGGACACCGGCCGCCCGTGCCTGGGAGGAGACGGCTCCCAGCGCCTCGGCGGGGGCGTCCTCGGCCAGCAGATCGAGGAGGAGGCGCAGGTGGGGCGCGGCGGAGGGGGTGGGTGCAGACATGGGCGGCCATCGTTCGTCGGGAGGGGCGGGAGCCGGAAGGGTCAGTTGGCGGTCCAGCCGCCGTCCATGGAAAGGGAGGTGCCGGTGATGTGGGAGGTACCCGGTCCGCACAGCCAGAGCACCGCCCCGGCGACGTCCTCGGGTTCGATGAGGCGTTTGACGGCACTGCGTTCCAGCATCACCTTGCCCACCACCTCCTCCTCCGTGATGCCGTGGGTACGGGCCTGCGCCGCGATCTGGTTCTCGACCAGGGGCGTGCGTACGTAGCCGGGGTTGACGCAGTTGCTGGTCACTCCGTGCGGTGCTGCTTCCAGGGCGACCACCTTGCTGAGTCCCTCCAGTGCGTGCTTGGCCGATACGTATGCCGATTTGTACGGGCTGGCGCGCAGCCCGTGAACGGACGAGATGTTGACGACGCGCCCCCAGCCGCGTTCGTACATGCCGGGCAGGGTGCGGCGCAAGATACGGAACGGCGCTTCCACCATGACGCGGTGGATCAGGGCGAAGCGGTCCGGCGGGAATTCGTGCACGGGGGCCACATGCTGCAGCCCCGCGTTGTTGACCACCAGGTCCGCGTCGTCCGGCAGGGAGTCCACCGCCTCGGGGACGGACAGATCGACGACCCAGGCCGTTCCGCCGATCCGCTCCGCCAGTTCTTCCGCCGCGTCGGCTGCCTTGTCCACGACGTACACATGGGCACCCGCGGCGGCGAGAACCCGCGCGCAGGCCTGTCCGATGCCGCTCGCCGCACCGGTCACCAGCGCGGTACGGCCGACGAGGGGCCGGTCTGCGGGCGGGGGGACGGTGAGCGGGGCGGGCCCGGGTTCCGGGCGCTGGGGAGTCTCCATGGTCGTCACCGTAAGGAGACGGAAGCCCACGTCACACGGAGTCGGTGCACACACCGTCGCGTATCGGCATGGTGCCGGCGTACATGGTGCGGGACGAGGGGCGGAGGCCGTCAGCACCTGCCGTCGGGCCCGGGCCCGACGACGATCACTCAGTGGGCCGCGTGCAGCGTCGACCGCTGCTCCGCCGTCAGCTCCAGGTCCACCGCGGCCAGGCCCTCGTCCAGCTGTGCCACCGAGGAGGCGCCGACGCGACCCGTCCATGCGGAACGAGATCGAGCAGCACACCTGCGGCTTGCCCGCCGACCTCCTGCCCTTCCGTCCGGCCGCCGAAGCCCTGTAAGGTGGGCGGCTGCGAAGGGGAGTAGCCCCGCAAACCGGTCGTCGACACACTGGAACCCGTCACAGGGTTCCCGGTGGCCGGGCCCGCATCTTCTGATGATGAGGGCGGGCGAGACCTTCGACCCTTTGTCGACGACATTGATATGCGCGTCGGCGGGGTCGAAGCCGTGCCGCCGCCCTCGCGCAGCTCGTCCTTCGAAGCCCCCGCCGGTGCGGGAAGGCTGAACGAGTCCTGTGATCCATTTCGTTTTGCTCATCGTGTGTGCGGTGGCGATCTACCTCTCGTGCGAGTGGTTCGTCAACGCGGTGGAATGGCTGGGCGAGCGCCTGAACGTCGGGAAGATGGCGGTCGGCACGATCCTGGCCGCCTTCGGTACCGCCCTGCCGGAGTCTGTGGTGACGCTGGTCGCGGTCACGAGCGGTGCGAGCGAGGAGGCCAAGAACATCGGCGTCGGCGCCGCGATGGGCGGTCCCCTGGCGCTGGCGACCGTCGCCTACGGCGTGACCGGTGCGATGCTGCTCCTCAAGCTCCGCAAGGACCGCGCCGCCGCACCCGCCGTGCCTGTGGCCGCTGCCGCGGTGGCGGACCTGAACCCCGGCTGCGCCTTCGGCCCGTCCGCCCCACAGGGGGAGGCACTGGGCGACGAGAGGGACATGAAACGGCTGGCGAAGGACCAGAAGTGGTTCCTGCCCATCTTCATCGTGAAGGTCTCGCTCGGTCTGGTCGCGTTCGCGTTCAAGCCGGCGCTCGGGCTGCTGTTCTTCGCCGCGTACGCCGTCTACTTCTGGCGCGAGATCCGCAGCAGCCGCGCGGACGAGGACAATGACGAGGAAGAGGAACTGGAACCGCTGAAGTTCCAGCCCAAGAAGTCCGCCCCGGACACCTGGGCCGTGGTCGCTCAAACCCTTGCCACCCTGACGGTGATCTTCTTCGCCGCCCACTACTTCGTGGCTCAGCTCGACGTCATCGGTCCGATGCTCGGGCTGTCGGCCGCGGTGACCGCGCTGCTGCTCTCCCCGATCGCCACCGAACTCCCCGAGATCATGAACGCGGTGATCTGGGTGCGGCAAGGCAAGACCAAGCTCGCGCTCGCGAACATCTCCGGCTCCATGATGATCCAGGCCACCGTCCCCAGCGGGCTCGGCCTGCTGTTCTCCCGGTGGCACTTCGACAGCGCTCTGCTGTGGTCCGGGCTCATTACGATGGCCGCGATCGTCTACCTGCTGCTGACGATGCGCGCCCACAAGCTCACCCCGGCCCGCCTCGCCATCGCGGCAGGTTTCTACCTGGTCTTCGCGATCGGCCTCGTCCCGATCCTGGCCTGACCCCTGCGACTGCTGCGTACGATGCCCCATCCACACCGATCTCCGGGTGTGGGCATCGCGTACAGCAACACCCGCGGCTCTGTGCTCGACCGGCCCGCGCGGCCGTCCTTTCCGCATCTTCCCTGTGCCTGGCACACGCATCGAGGAGCGTCACCCCGTGACGGCAAAACACAGCAACACCCCACCCACCGAGCCCTCGCCCCGAACTCGTGGGCGACGCAGGCGCAGGCCCCAAAGGCGGCGGGGCCCTTGGATAGCGGGGGCGGTGGCCGTGCTGATCCTCGGAACGGCCGCCGCGGGAGGCTGGTTCTACTCCCGGCTCAACGGCAACATCCACGGCGCCGACGTCAAGAAGGACCTCGGCGACAACCGCCCCCCGGCGGCGAAGGGCGGCCAGAACATCCTGGTCATCGGCTCCGACAGCCGCAAGGGACTGGGGGATGCCTACGGCAAGGGGCTGACGACGATGCAGTCGGACACCCTGATGCTCGTTCACACCAGTAAGAGCGGGAAGTGGGCGACCGCCGTTTCTTTCCCCCGCGACTCCTGGGTGCAGATCCCGGCGTGCGACCGCGGCAACGGCACCCTCTCGACACCGCACCACTTCAAGATCAACGAGGCGTTCGCGATCGGCGGCTCCACCGGAAATACCGCCAAAGCCGCTGCCTGTGCGATCAAGACCGTGGAGGCGAACACCCGCGTGCGGATCGATCACTTCATGATCGTCGACTTCCGTGGCTTCACCGGCATGGTCAACGCCCTCGGCGGGGTCGAGGTCTGCCCGAAGGAGCCGATACACGACAAGAAGGCCCACCTCGACCTCCCGGCCGGCTGCCAGACCGTGAAGAACAAACAGGCACTCGGCTACGTCCGAGCCCGCTACAGCATCGGTGACGGCTCCGACATCGGACGCATAGGCCGCCAGCAGGAATTCATGGAAGCCCTCGCCGCAAAGGCCAAGACCAAGCTCTACAACCCCAAGGCCCTCTACGGCTTCCTCGACTCCGCCACCCAGTCCCTGACCACCGACCCCGACATCGCCGGCCTCAAACCCCTCTACAGCCTCGCCTCCAGCGTCAAAGACATCCCCACCGACCGGATCTCCTTCCTCACCGTCCCCAACTACCCCCGCGAACGAGAGGTCCCCACCGACAAAGCCAACGTCACCTGGAACCTCCCCGCCGCCCAGCAGCTGTTCACCGACCTCACCCACGACCGCGAAATGACCAAAGCCCGGCTCAAGAAACTCGCCGACCAGCTCCCCCCGCTCGCCGGCACCATCCAGGTCACCGTCCTCAACGGCACCGGCACCCCCGGAAAAGCCCGCGAAACAGCCGACCGGCTCCGCGCCGCCGGGTTCCAGATCACCGGCACCGGCAACGCCCCCTCCCCGGCAGACAGGACCACCCTCGCCTACCCGCCACGGCTCAAGCACCAGGCCCAGGCACTGGCCGCCCACCTGCCCGGCCTGAAGCCGACCGAGAGCAGCACCGCAACCGCTCTCACCCTGACCATCGGCCCGGACACAGAGATCACCTGACCGTCGGCGCACCGCCTCCACCCCGCACCCGGCACAAGCCGCCCATCGTCGGCCACATCGGAATTCCGACGGGCCGACGACGGCGGCGAGAAAACTGCCGGGACCGGCCATCTTCACGCCCTCTGCACCTGCTTGACTGCGCGTCAGATAATCACGGGACCCAGGTCCTGAGAGGTCCTAGTCCTCCGGCGGGAAGACCACCTCGCCCGAATCGGCCAGCGTCAGCGTGATCGCCTCGACGGGACATCCTTCCGCCGCCGCGAGCACCCGCTCATTGACGTCGGTCTCCGGATCGCCCGGGTGGGACTGACGGGCGGAGTCCAGCCGGAATCCGTCCGGAGCGTGGTTCACGCACATCCCGGAGCCGATGCAGACGCTCCGGTCGACCTCCACGTGCCAGCGGTCCCCCATCACGCCTCCTGCGGGCCGGGCTGCCCGGGTTGGTACCCGGCGGGCAGATGGATCATCTTGTGCTCGAAGTACTCGCCGTACCCCTCGGGTCCGAACTCCCGCCCCAGGCCGGAGTTCTTGTAGCCGCCGAACGGCCCGAGCATGTCGAGACTGAAGGTGTTCACGCTGTACGTGCCCGTCCTCACCCGGCGGGCGATGTCGATGCCGCGCTCGGTGTCGGCGGTCCAGACGCTGCCGCTGAGCCCGTACTCGGAGTCGTTCGCGATCTTCACCGCCTCCGCCTCGTCGCCGTACGGCAGCAGGCAGATGACCGGTCCGAAGATCTCCTCGCGGGCGATGCGCATGGAATTGTCGACGGATCCGAAGAGGGTCGGCTCGACGTACCAGCCGCGTTCCTGGGAGGCCGGACGGCCGCCGCCCGTAAGGACCTTGGCGCCCTCCTCCTGACCGATCCGGATGTAGTCGAGGGAGCGCTGCTGCTGGCGCTGCGCGACCAGGGGGCCGAGTTCGGTGGCGGGGTCGAGCGGGTCACCGACCTTCAGCGCACCCGCTGCGGCGGCGAACGCCTCGGCGGTCTCGTCATAGCGGGAGCGCGGGACGAGGATGCGGGTCTGGGCGACGCAGGCCTGGCCGTTGATCATCCAGGCGAACGGGACGATGCCCGCGACGGCCGTGGCCAGATCGGCGTCGGGAAGGATGACGGCGGCGGACTTGCCGCCGAGCTCCAGGGTGACACGGGTGAGGTTCCGGGAGGCGACCTCCATGACCCGGCGGCCCGCCGCGACCGAGCCGGTGAACGACACCTTGTCGACGCCGGGATGCCCGACCAGGTACTCGCTGACCTCACGGTCGGCGGGAAGGATCGACAGCACCCCCTCCGGCAGCCCCGCCTCGGCGGCGATCTCGGCCAGGATGTAGGCGTCCAGCGGGGATTCGGGCGAAACCTTGAGCACGGCGGAGCAGCCGGCCAGCAGGGCGGGCGCGAGCTTGGCGGCGGCGGTGAACTGCGGGACGTTCCACGGCACGACGGCCGCGACCACCCCGACCGGCTCCCGGCGCACCAGCAGCGGCCCGAGGACGCCATCGCGGCGCTCCTCGTAAGGGAAGGTGCGGGCGACGGTGATCGCCGCGTCCCACACCATCATCGCGGCGAGCGCCTGCACCATCACGCTGGAGCTGTAGGGAGTTCCGTTCTCGGAGCTGATGACGCGGGCGATCTCCTCGTACCGCGCGGCGAACGCGTCCTTGATCCGCGTGATCACCTCGATCCGCTCGTCCAGGGACGCGCGCGGCCAGGGCCCTTCGTCGAAGGCCCGGCGGGCGGCGGTGACGGCCCGGTCCACATCCGCTTCGCAGGCGTGCGGCACCCGGCCGATGACCTGCTCGGTGTGGGGCGATATCACCTCGATGACGTCCTGGCCGAGCGGATCGACCAACTCCCCGCCGATGAACAGTTTTCCGTGTTCCACAAGCTCGGTCATGGCTGCTGCCTCCCGCGACCCGGCACGTACCGACTCCGCACCTGACTTCACACCTGACTCTGTGTCAGAACTGATATCAGTTCCAGTTCCAGGAGTCCACGCATCGGACATCGCGCACGAGACCGGCATGATCCGATTGCCGCCACACCGCGGCAACCTTGCCGCCGTTCATCCGGCGCCCTTGGTCAGCGAGCGTGCGGCACTCCGGTTACGGGACGAACGCCGGGACCTGCGAGGCATTCTCGACCTGGGCGTTTCCGTTACCACACATCGCTTGCTGGTACAGCGCCGACAGCGCGTCGTCGATGGGGTGGTGCTGCGGCTTCCCCGAGGAGTCCAGCTTGTTCCACCTCACGAGGTTGATCGCGACGGACATCTGGCGCTCGCCGTCGGCCCGGGTCAGGGACATAGTTCCGGCCCCCCAGACCGTGCCGTCGTGGCCCCAGAAGGTGCCGCAACCCGGGATGCCGACCTTGTGCAGACCGAGGCCGTACTCGATCGTCGATCCGTCCAGGGCGCGGACCGGGAGCGTGCGCTGCATCTGCGCCAGCGACGACTGGTTGACGATCTTGCCGTCGAGCAGCTTGCCGTAGAAACGGTTGAGATCCTCCATGGTCGATACCAGACCGGCGCTCGGCCCCACCCAGGACATGTTGTAGACGCTGTAGTCGCGCGGCGGGTCGATCAGGCCGTACAGGGCCTCGTACATCCGCGAGTGCGGTCCCTTGATACGCGGCCCGGCCGGAAACTCGGTGTGCCGGAGCCCAGCACGCTCGATGACATTCCGGGTGATGTACTCCTCGGCCGTGGTACCGGTCACCTGCTCCAGGAGTTGGCCGAGGAGCAGGTAGTTGGTGTTGGAGTACACCCCTGTAGGGCCTCCGGGCTCGCCGACGGGAGGCGCCGTGAGCCCCATCTCGATCAGCTCGGCCGAGCGGAACTGCCGGAACCGGTTGTCGTCCAGGCTCTCGGGCGAGACGTCCGGCGCAGAAGGCAACCCCTGGAGGGACGGGAACGCATAGGGGAGGTAATCACTGATGCCGCTGGTGTGGTTGAGCAGCATCCGAACCGTGATCTTCCTGCCGCGCTCCCCCGGCACCAGCCGCGGCAGATAGCCGCCGATCGGCGCATCGAGCTGGATCCGGCCCTGCTCGACCTGCTGCATGATTGCGGCGGCAGTGAAGGTCTTGGTGATGCTGCCGACGCGCTGCCGCATGTCGGGCCTGACGGGACGGCCGGTCCTGACATCGGCGACCCCGGAAGCGCCGCGCCATGTCTGGCCGGCATCGCGCACCTCGGCGTACACCCCCGGCATCCCCGCGCGGTGGACACCGTCCATGGCGAACTGCAGCTCCGCAGGATCGAAGTCGGTCGACGGGCTCGTGCTGCCGGCCGGCACGGCCCTTGTCTCGTTCGGCGCGGAAGCTGCCGCCACCGTGCCCGCAGAAATACTCAGCGCTGCCACGCTTGCGCATATCACCAGTCGGATCTTCAATGCGTCCGCCCTTTCATGATCAATGAGTGCAACGGGGTCTCTCCGCCGTGCTTTTCGACATCCACGGCTCACTCGGCCAGAGCGCGGCGCAGAGCGGCGCCGAGTTCGGCGTTCTGCCGCTGCGAGACCTCGGCGGACAGGATCGCCTGCGACCCGTGGAAGGTGCCGGGCCACTGGTGCAGCTCGACCGGCACGCCCGCCTGCAGCAGGCGCAGCGTGTAGGCGAGGTCCTCGTCGCGGTTCGGACAGAACTCTGCGGTGGCGATGTAGGCCGGTGGCAGGCCGGACAAATCGGCGGCCCGCGCGGGGGCGGCGTACGGTGTGGCGGGCTGGGAGCCCAGGTAGTGCCGCCACGCTGTGGTGGCCTTGTCGCGATTGAACCAGGGCGTGTCGGTGAAGTTCCGTGCCGACCACGTCTCCTGCCGGTCGTCGAGTCCTGGCTGGTTGAGCAGTTGGAAGCGGATCACCGGCCCCTGCTCGTCACGCGCCCGCAACGCCACCGCGGCCGCCAGCCCGCCGCCGGCACTGTGGCCTCCGACCGCGATCCGCGCTGGGTCGATGCCGATTTCGGCCGCGTGCTCGGCCGTCCAGGTCAGCACGGCGTAGGCGTCGTCCAGGGCGGCCGGGAACCGATGTTCAGGGGCCAGACGGTAGCCCACCGAGATCACCACCGCGCCGGAGCCCTCTGCGATCCGGGTGGCCCAGGGGTGCTCGGTGTCCAGGTTCCCCATGACGAATCCGCCGCCGTGCAACCAGACAATGGCACCCTGCGCCTGGTGCGGGCGGTAGATCCGCACCGCCACGTCCGGGTCGGCGGGCACCGTGCGATCCTCGACCTCCATATCCGCGGTGTCCGGTGCCGGCACCGCGGCAGCCAACTCGGCGAAGTCCTTGCGCGCGGTGACCGGGTCAGTCAGGTCGGCCTTGGGGAACAACGGGATGAATGCTTCGAGTTCGGGATCCATGACGACCATCCTCACGGCCGTCCCCCGAGGGGTCACCCGCCATCCGTCGCGGATCCCACCCCGATCACGCACCGATCGGCGCGCCCCTGTCCTTCTATCCTTCTGCCATGGAGGCACTGGCCGTACGGCTGTCGGGACTGGATCCGTACGTCGACGGCGCGATCCGCATCGTCGCGTTCTACGACACACTGATGCGCCGACGGGTGGATCTCCCGGCACTCGCCCGGGCCTCGGCCGGCTTGGCCGAGTGCGTCGCCGGGATACGAATCCACGGCGCGGGGCGGACGATCCGCGTCTCACCCCACGGCACAGAAGCGTCCACCCCGCAGGCACCCGCGTCCACCACGGCGCCGATCACCCTCGACGGGGAGGAGATCGGCACGGTGTGGCTGGAGCGCCCCGATCTGCCCAACCCGCTCGACGAAGTCCTCCTTGACCGGCTCGCCATCGCCACCGCGGCGGCCGTCGAGCGGTACGGTCCGGCCCGCACCACCATGGCCGACCCCGCCCTCGTCGAACTGGCGATCAGCTCCGACAGCGACGAGGCAGCCAGAGCACGGGCGTTACGGCTCCTGGGGTTCGCCGCCGACCTGCCGGTCCACGCCGTCGCCGTACGCTCGCAGCTCCCGCTCGACCAGATCGGCGGCCTGGTCTGCCCGACCCGCCCGGTGAAGGCGGCACCGCTCGCCGACGTGGGCGTCATCCTGGCCACCACCATGGACCCGGCCCGGTTTCCGGCAGGCGTACGTGCGGGCGTCGGCGCCGCCGAAAGCCCCGACCGATCCTGGCGGCAAGCCCGCACCGCCCTCCGCTTCACCACCCCGCGCGAACCCGTCATCCGCTACACCGACCTTGGCGCGCTGGCGCTCCTGGCCGAGATACCTCAGGACACCTCACGCGGCAACGCCGACGTGGCCGCCATCGCCAGAATCGCCGACAACCCAGAAGATCTGGAGACCCTGGACACGTACTGCGCCACCGGCTCCCTACGCCGGGCCGCCGACCTCCTCCACCTGCACCACAGCAGCATCGCCCGCCGACTCGAACAGATCACAAAGACCCTGGGCATCGACCTCACTGAACCCACCGGACTGACACGGGCCAGGCTCGCCCTCACCGCATGGCGGCTACTCAACGACTGAGGAAGATCCGCCTCGCCGCTGGGAACTACCGTCCTTCGCGGACCCGTTGATCCGAAGCCGATAGTCGTCCTGGGCTACTACTGGAACGAGTTCTCGTTACAGTGGGCGTGGCGCAACGCAGCCGCGGGCCGGGACGGGAAAGGGGAAGCCCCATGACACAGGTGACCGAGCACGGCGGCGGCGTGTGGTCCATCAAGGTCCCGATCCCGGACAACCCGCTCGGCCACACCCTGGTGCATGTCCTCGACACCGACCGCGGGCCGGTCCTCGTCGACACCGGCTGGGACGACCCCGACGCCTGGGACACCCTGGTCGCCGGAGTCGCCGCCGTCGGCGTGGACATCACCGGCATCCACGGCGTGGTCATCACCCACCACCATCCCGACCACCACGGACTCTCCGGACAGGTCCGCGAGGCCTCGGGGGCGTGGATCGCGATGCACGCCGCGGACACCGCGATCGTGCGCCGCACCCGTGAGTCCGAACCGGGCACCTGGCTGACCTACCTCGCGGCGAAGCTCGCCGCGGCCGGCGCACCGGAGGAGCACCTCGCCCCACTGCGCGCCGCCCGCACGGGCGGCCGGACGCGCACGCTCCCCGGACTGCGCGCCGCCCTCCCGGACCGCGAGATCGTCCCCGGCGAACTGCTCGACCTCGCGGGCCGGCGGCTCCGGGCGATCTGGACGCCGGGCCACACCCCCGGCCATGTCTGCCTGCACCTGGAGGAGGACCATCCGGCCGATCTGCCCGGCCGCGGCCGCCTCTTCTCCGGCGACCACCTGCTGCCCGGGATCAGCCCCCACATCGGGCTGTACGAGGACCCGGACGACGCAACGGTCACCGACCCCCTGGGCGACTACCTGGACTCGCTGGAGCGCATCGGCCGGCTCGGGGTCGCCGAGGTGCTGCCCGCCCACCAGTACGCGTTCACGGACGCGGCGGGGCGCGTACGGGAACTCCTCGACCATCACGAGGAGCGGCTGACCGGACTGCTCGCCCTGCTCGCCACCCCGTTGACGCCGTGGCAGCTGGCCGAGCGGATGGAGTGGAACCGGCCCTGGGAACAGATCCCGTACGGCTCGCGGAACATTGCCGTCTCCGAGGCCGAGGCTCATGTGCGCCGACTGGTGAAGCTGGGGCGCGCGGAGGCGGTGCCGGGCAGCGGGCCGGTGACGTACGTCGCTGCGTGAGGCAGCCCTCCGCCCGGGGCGAGCGGGCTGCCTCCCGGTAGAGTGTGCGAGTCGTCATCACGCCCGTTCAGGGGGAAGCCGGTGCAAATCCGGCACTGACCACGCAACCGTGAGCCGCCGACACAGCGGCGAGTCGGGCTGCCCTGTCCGCGGTCGTGACCGGCTCGCGTCACCGGAACCCCGGTGACCGGCACCGTCGAGGAATACGGGGCCGGAGCCTGGTGCCTGAGTGTGCCTGTGCCCGGTTCCCCACAGGAGAGGCTCAGCCCGCCATGACCGTACGCCGCAGCGCAGCAGCGCTCGCCGCCACCGCCACCGTGCTCTGTGCGGCCGCTGCCCCGGCCGCGGTCGCGGCGCCGTCCCCCTCCCCCACCCCGTCCGTCGCGCTGCCCTCCGGGCTGTACGGCACCAAGGACCCGACGTACGACGGGGTCTGGCGGCAGTCGCTGGCCTTCCTCGCCCAGCGCGTCGAGGGGGTCGTGCCCGCGACGAAGTCGGTGGACTGGCTGATCGCCCAGCAGTGCGCGAACGGCGCCTACGCCTCGTACCGCGCCGATGTCTCCAAGCCGTGCGACACCAAGACCATGCTGGACACCAATGCGACCGCCGCCGCGGTGCAGGCGCTGGCGGCGGTCGGCGGGCACGGCGACATCGTCAGCAACGGCGTCCGCTGGCTGAAGTCCGTCCAGAACGAGGACGGCGGCTGGGGCTACAACCCGGGCTCCCCCAGCGACGCCAACTCCACCTCGATCGTGACCGGCGCGCTGGCCCGGCAGGGCCAGCGGATCGGCGACATGACGAATCCGGGCGGCAAAACCCCGTACGACGCGCTGCTCGCGCTCGCGATCCCGTGCGGCGGCCCGGACGGCGGCGCGTTCGCGTACCAGCCCGACAAGGCCGGGAAGCTCACCGCGAACGGGGACGCCACCGCGGCCGCCGTGCTCGGCTCGATGGGCAAGGGGCTGGACACCGGGGACAACGCCGCGGTCGAGGGCAAGCCGCCGGCCTGCCGGAAGGGCGACGTCGTCAAGCCGGAGCAGGCCGCCCAGAACGGCGCCTTCTACCTCGCGGGCGCCCTCGCGAAGAACGGCAACCATCTGGACCTGCCGCCGATGCCGGGCGCCGACGACACCACCCCGCAGCCCGACTTCGGCAACACCGCGGACGCTGTCGTCGCCCTGGCCTCCGCGGGCCACAAGAACAAGGCGGCCGGCGCGGTCGGCTGGCTGCAGAAGAACTCCAGGAGCTGGGCCGAGGAGAGCGGCCCCGCCGCCTACGCCCAGCTGGTCCTGGCCGCGCACGCGACCGGCGCCGACGCCCACAACTTCGGCGGCGTCGACCTGGTCCGGGAGCTGAACGCGAGCGGTCCCGCGCCCGCTGCCGTCATCACGCCCAGTGCGACCCCGGACGTCGCCGAGGACGGCACCAGCGACGACGCCGGTCTCGGGGTGTGGTGGCTGGTCGGTATCGGCCTCGCCGCCGGTGCGGGCATCGGCTTCCTGATCAGCAGCCGTCGGAAGCCCCAGCAGCCGTGAACCGAGCGGGGAATCGTGCGGGGAATGCGTTCGGCGGACGGGTGGCCGTCGCGCTGCTGCTGGTACTCGGCGCCGCTCTGACCGTGCTCGGCGCGGGCACCGCCCATGCGGCCGGCTACCGCTACTGGTCGTTCTGGGAGGGCAAGGGGTCCGGCTGGGCCTACGCCACCCAGGGCCCCTCGCTCGTCCGGCCCGACGACGGGGCGGTGCAGGGCTTCCGGTTCTCCGTGAGCGAGGACTCCCAGGACTCGGCGAAGCCGCGCCGCACCCCCGACTTCGCGACGGTCTGCGCGGACACCCCCGCCAAGGACGGCACCAAGCGCGTCGCGCTCGTCATCGACCCCGGCACGCCGGCGGACGCCCCGGCCGGGGAGACGCCGCCCGCGCTGCGCACCGCCTGCGCGCAGGTCGCCCCCGGGGCGAGCACCGCCGAGGCGCTCGCCTCGGTGGCCAAACCGCTGCGCTACAGCAGCGACGCCCTGCTCTGCGCGATCTCCGGCTACCCCGCCTCGGGCTGCGGCGAGCAGGTCTCCGGCAGCGGGCACACGGCGTCCGCCTCTCCCTCGTCCACCCACCCCGGGAACGGGCGCAGCGGTCCGTCCACCGGGGTGCTCGTCGGGCTCGCCGCCGTCCTGCTGCTCGGCATCGCCGCCGTCCTGCAGGCCCGCCGCCGGCGCGGATGACCGCCTCCCCCGGCGCGGCCCGGCTCAGTCATGCGCTGCGGGCGCCCGCGGCGACCCGCAGCAATGCCCTGCCCGCCGGGGCCTGGTGGCTGTGGGCGCTCGGGCTGGCCACCGCCGCGTCCCGGACCAGCAATCCGCTGCTGCTCGGACTGCTGGTGGGCGTGGCCGGATATGTCGTGGCGGCGCGCCGTACGGACGCGCCGTGGGCGCGTTCGTACGGGGCGTTCATCAAGATCGGGCTGTTCGTCGTCGCCGTTCGGCTGCTGTTCTCCGTCTTCCTCGGCTCGCCGATCCCCGGTACGCACCTGGTGTTCACCCTCCCCGAAATCCCGCTGCCGGACTGGGCGCAGGGCGTCAGGATCGGCGGCCGGGTCACCGCCGAGCAGCTGCTCTTCGCGCTGTACGACGGGGCGAAGCTGGCCACGCTGCTGATCTGCATCGGCGCGGCGAACTCGCTCGCCAACCCGGCCCGGCTGCTGAAGTCGCTGCCGGGTGCGCTGTACGAGGCGGGCGTCGCCGTCGTCGTCGCGATGACGTTCGCGCCGAACATGGTCGCCGATGTGGTGCGCCTGCGCACCGCACGCCGGCTGCGGGGCCGCCCGACCGGGGGCATCCGGGCCGTTCTGCAGATCGGACTGCCGGTGCTGGAGGGTGCGCTGGAGCGGTCGGTGGCGGTGGCGGCGTCCATGGACGCGCGCGGGTACGGGCGTACGGCGCAGGTCCCGCCCGCCGTCCGGCGCACCACGAACGTCCTCACCCTCGGCGGTCTGCTGGGGGTCTGCGCCGGTACGTACGGCCTGCTGGCCTCGCAGGGTGCGGTCTACGGGCTGCCGCTGCTGCTCGCCGGGCTCGTCGCCGCTGCGGCCGGGCTGCGGCTCGGCGGCGCCCGCTCGGTCCGTACCCGCTACCGGCCCGACCGGTGGGGTGTGCGGGCCTGGCTGGTGGCGGGGTCGGGTGCGGTGGTCGCGGCGGCGATGATCCTGGCGGGCAGCGTCGACCCGGAGGCGCTGCACCCCGGGGTCGTCCCCCTGGTCGCGCCGGTGTTCCCGCTGTGGCCCGCCACGGCGGTGCTGATCGGGTTGCTGCCCGCGGTGGTGGCGCCCGCGCCGCCCCCGGTGGGTGGTCCGGCCGACGCTCCCGTCGCGCACTCCGAGAAGGGACAGTGATGATCCGGTTCGAGCAGGTCTCGGTGCAGTTCGAGGGCACGGCGCACCCCACCCTGTCCGGCGTCGATCTGACGGTCCCGGAGGGCGAGTTGGTGCTGCTCGTCGGTCCGTCGGGGGTCGGCAAGTCGACGCTGCTGGGGGCCGTCTCCGGTCTCGTGCCGCACTTCACGGGCGGCACGCTGCGCGGCCGGGTCACGGTCGACGGCCGCGACACCCGTACCCACAAACCGCGCGAACTCGCCGATCTGGTCGGCACGGTGGGCCAGGACCCGCTCTCCCATTTCGTCACCGACACCGTCGAGGACGAGCTGGCGTACGGCATGGAGTCGCTGGGGCTCGCCCCCGACGTCATGCGGCGGCGGGTCGAGGAGACCCTCGACCTGCTGGGCCTCGCGGGACTGCGCGACCGGCCGATCGCCACGCTCTCCGGCGGCCAGCAGCAGCGGGTCGCGATCGGCTCGGTGCTGACCCCGCACCCCAAGGTGCTGGTCCTGGACGAGCCGACGTCCGCCCTGGACCCGGCGGCGGCCGAGGAGGTCCTCGCGGTGCTCCAGCGGCTGGTGCACGACCTGGGCACGACGGTCCTGATGGCGGAGCACCGGCTGGAACGCGTCGTCCAGTACGCGGACCAGGTGGTCCTGCTGCCGTCGCCGGGCGCCGCACCCGTGACGGGTGCGCCGGCCGACGTCATGGCCGTGTCCCCGGTTCACCCGCCGGTGGTCGCGCTGGGACGGCTGGCGGACTGGGAACCGCTGCCGCTCTCCGTGCGTGATGCGCGACGCCGGGCGACCGGGCTGCTGGAACGGCTGGCGTCGTCCGAGCCGCCGTCGGCCGTCCCGTCGGCGACGCCCGCTGCCCCGGCACCGCTGCCCGCCGCCCCGGTACGGCGTGGGCTGTTCGGACGCCGTCGCGCACCCGAGGCGGAGCCCGCTCCGGGTCCCGCGGGGGAAGCGACCGTCCGGGCCGAGGGTCTGGGGGTGCGGCGCGGTCGCGTCGAGGCGCTGCGCCGGGTGACGCTCTCCGTCACGCCCGGCGAGACCGTCGCCCTGATGGGCCGCAACGGCGCGGGCAAGTCCACGCTGCTCGCCGCCCTCGTCGGCATGGTCGAGCCCACGGCCGGCACCGTCCACGTGGGCGGCCGGGCCCCGCACCGTACGCCGCCGCGCGACATGGTGCGCCGGGTCGGACTCGTACCGCAGGAACCGCGCGATCTGCTCTACGCGGACACGGTCGCCGCCGAGTGCGCGACGGCCGACACGGACGCGGGCGCCGCGACGGGCAGCTGCCGGGCCCTGGTCTCCGAGCTGCTGCCGGACGTGCCGGACGACACCCACCCGCGCGACCTCTCCGAAGGGCAGCGCCTCGCCCTGGCCCTGGCGATCGTGCTGACCGCGCGCCCCCCGCTGCTACTGCTCGACGAGCCGACGCGTGGCCTGGACTACGCGGCGAAGGCCCGCCTGATACGCGTGCTGCGCGGTCTGGCGGCCGACGGCCATGCGATCGTCCTGGCCACCCACGATGTGGAGCTCGCCGCCGAGCTGGCCCACCGGGTGGTGATCCTCGCCGACGGGGAGATCGTCGCGGACGGGCCGACCCGGCAGGTCGTGGTCTCGTCCCCGGCGTTCGCACCGCAGACCGCGAAGATCCTCGCCCCGCAGGAGTGGCTGACCGTGCCGCAGGTACGCGCGGCACTGGGGGCGGACGCATGACGCACCGGGAGCGGGCCGTACGAGCGGCCGAAACACCGAGGGTCCGGCGCACGGGCGATCGGCAGGCGCGGGCGGTGCGGCTCGGGCCGCGTGCGATAGCCGCGCTCCTCCTGATCAGCGCGATCGGTGTCGTCGCCATCGGCTGGCCGCTGCTGGCCGGCGCGGACTCCGGCCTCGCGCACTCCCAGGACGCGCCCTGGCTGTTCGCCGCGCTGCTTCCGCTGCTGGTCGGGGTGGTCGTCGCGACGATCGCGGACTCCGGCCTGGACGCGAAGGCGGTGGCGATGCTGGGTGTGCTCGCCGCGGTCGGCGCCGCGCTGCGCCCGCTCGGCGCGGGGACGGCGGGCCTGGAGCCGATGTTCTTCCTGATGGTGCTGAGCGGCCGGGTGCTCGGCCCGGGCTTCGGGTTCGTGCTCGGCTCGGTGACGATGTTCGCGTCCGCACTGCTCACCGGCGGGGTGGGCCCGTGGCTGCCGTTCCAGATGCTGTCGATGGGCTGGTTCACCATGGGCGCCGGGCTGCTGCCGGGCCCGGACCGGCTGCGCGGGCGGGCCGAGCTGCTGATGCTCGCGGCCTACGGGGGTGTGGCGGCGTTCGCGTACGGCACGGTGATGAACCTGTACGGCTGGACGATCGTGCCGGGCCTCGGCTCGGGCATCTCCTTCCATCCCGGTGACCCGCTGCCCGAGAACTTGGTCCGCTTCCTCGCGTACTGCCTGGCCACTTCGCTGGGCTGGGACCTGGGACGGGCCGTGCTGACCATGGCGCTGACCCTCGTCGTCGGCGGGACGTTGCTGAAGGCGCTGCGCCGGGCCACACGGCGCGCGGCCTTCGAGGCCCAGGCCACATTCGAGGTCCCCTGAGCAGCTGGTACCGAGCCGTCCACCGGCCGCAGCGCGGGAAGACCCCACAGGTTCCGGTCGGGGTCTTCCCCGTGCTACGAGCTCTCGGTTCGCGGTGTCCGGCCGCCGTCGGCCCTCCGTCGGCTCCAGGTCCGGCCCGGCCCGATCAGCGGTGACGCGGCCTCGCTGCCCCGATCGTGTCGAACCAGCGGACGATCTGCGGGCCGGACTTCATGAAGGTCCCGTTGTGATCGGTCGACCCTTGGTCGATCACCGGCACCCGCGCACCGTGCGCGGCGAAGTCGGCTGCACAGTTGCGGGAGTTGGCGATGGCCACGTCCCGGTCTGCGGCTGACGAGTAGAGCCGCACGGGCACCTCGGGCTTCCAGTCGCACTGACCGTCCTGGGCCTTCAGCACGTCGCGCAGCACTCCCGTCGGATGCTGCAGGTCCTGATAGGCCTCGTCGGTGAGGAGTTCCTTCAGCGTGCCGGGCAACGCCGGGATGATGTCCTCCTCGAAGTGGTGGGTGTCGAAGAGGTTCTCGACGACGTCCGCGTACGGCTCACGGAAGAGCTCCGAGGGGTCCTTGTAGAGCGGGTGCAGCCGGTTCTGCGCGGTGAGGAAGTACGACATGTAGAAGACCGCGCTGATGTCGTTGATCCGGCCGTCGAACATGGCGGGCGTCTCCGCGCCCTGGAGGTCGTACGGCCCCGAGACCGGCGCCAGCGCCCGCAGCCTGAAGTGCCGGTCCGCGCCGCCTGCGAGGGCCTTGGCCAGAGCCGTCGCGACCTGGCCGCCCTGGGAGAAGCCGCTGGCGTACACCTCGCCGGTGAGGGGGCGTCCCAGCTCCCGCGCCGCGGTGCGGGAGGCACGCAGCATGTCGAGGGAGGCGGTGACGGAGGACGCGGTGTCCATGTACGGGTGCGGGCCCGGCCCCTTGCCGAGGCCGAGATAGTCGGGCGCGGCGACGGCGCGACCGGCCGAGGCGTGCAGGTACGGGGCGAACCGGCCGAAGTCCTCGCCGACGGAGGGCGCGTAGTCGCGGTGGACCATCGTGCCGTGGGTGTCGGACACCAGATCGAGGCGGTCGGCGCCACCCCTGGGGAGAACGAACAGACCGGTGGCGGTGGTGGGTTCGCCCTGCGGGGTGAGGGTGCGGTACGTGAGGCGGTAGGCGCGCACGCCGTAGCGGACGGTGCCCGTGTCCATGCCTCCCGAGGCGAGGAAGGCGCTGACGTCGGTGCGGTCGAGAGTGGCGACGGGCGTGACGGCGAGGAGCGTTCCCCGTCCGGCGGTGCGGGTGGTGTGGGAGCCCCCGTCCGCCGGTCCGGCCTGCTGGGCCACGGCGGGCGCGGCGCCGAGGGCGGCGAGAGCCATGACCGTGGCGACCGCCAGTCCCCGCCGGGCACCACGCCGACCCTTCCTGGGAGAAGGGGTGTTGCTGCATGTCTTGCTGTTCTTGTTTTCCATGGCCGTGACGCTATGCAACCGCGAGCGGCGCCGACAGCGGCATGGCCCCCCGACCGGGGTGCACCTAACACCACCACCCCGGCCGGGGGGAATCCTCACAACCGTTGGATGATCGTGCCGGTGGCCAGCGCCCCGCCCGCACACATGGTGATGAGCGCGAACTCCTTGTCACGGCGCTCCAGTTCGTGCAGTGCCGTGGTGATGAGCCGGGCCCCGGTGGCGCCCACCGGGTGGCCGAGCGCGATGGCGCCGCCGTTGACGTTGACCTTCGCGAGCCCGTCGAGGTCCCGCTCGAAGACCTGGGCCCAGCTCAGCACCACCGATGCGAACGCCTCGTTGATCTCGACGAGGTCGATGTCCTTGAGCGACATCCCGGCCTTGCCCAGCACCGCGCGGGTCGCGTCGATCGGCCCGTCGAGGTGGAAGTGCGGGTCGGAACCGACGAGCGCCTGGGCGACGATCCGGGCCCGCGGCTTGAGCTTGAGTGCCCGCGCCATCCGCTTGGACGCCCACATGATCGCGCAGGCGCCGTCGGATATCTGCGAGGCGTTGCCCGCGGTGTGGATCGCGGTGGGCATGACCGGCTTGAGCCGGGCGAGCCCCTCCATCGTGGTGTCCCGCAGCCCCTCGTCCCGGTCGACGAGGCGCCACATGCCCTGACCGGCCGCCTGCTCCTCCTCGGTGGTCGGCACCTGGACCGCGTACGTCTCCCGTTTGAACCGCTCCTCGGCCCAGGCCACGGCCGCCCGCTCCTGCGAGATCAGCCCGAGCGAGTCGACGTTCTCCCGCGTGAGGCCCCGCTTGCGGGCGATGCGCTCGGCGGCCTCGAACTGGTTGGGCAGGTCGACGTTCCACTCGTCCGGCCAGGGCTTCCCCGGGCCGTGCTTGGATCCGCTGCCCAGTGGCACGCGCGACATCGCCTCGACACCGCAGCTGATGCCGATGTCGATGACTCCTGCCGCGACCATGTTGGCGACCATGTGGGAGGCCTGCTGCGAGGAGCCGCACTGGCAGTCCACAGTGGTGGCGGCGGTCTCGTACGGAAGTCCCACGGTGAGCCAGGCGTTGCGCGCCGGGTTCATGGACTGTTCGCCGGCGTGGGTGACCGTACCGCCGACGATCTGTTCCACGCAGTCCGCAGGGATGCCGGTGCGTCCGAGAAGTTCACGGTAGGTCTCGCCCAGCAGATAGGCGGGATGCAGATTGGCGAGCGCGCCTCCGCGCTTGCCGATGGGGGTGCGTACGGCTTCGACGATGACGGGTTCCGCGGCCATGAGCTCGTCCTCTCCTCGCGCTTCCGCAGGGGGCGTCCCGGCGCCCACGGAAGGAACTAGTACGCGTTCTAGTTCTGTAGCAGTCTTATGAGGCTTACCCCCGGTACGCAAGAGCCGTGCACGCACAATGGGCGCATTTCGAAGCCCGCACGCGCCCCCCTCGCGCAACAGATCGGGCCACAGCTCTTGCCAGTTGCAGAACTCGTTACTACGTTGCGGGCACCTTCTGATGGGTCGTCAGGTAATGTTCGGGCGCCCCTCGGACCGACCTGGAGTTGCCGATGCCCTGCCCCCATCTGCCCGAAGGGTTCGACTTCACCGATCCCGACCTGCTCCAAGCCCGCATCCCGCACCCGGAGTTCGCCCGGATGAGAGAGACCGCCCCGGTCTGGTGGTGCACCCAGCCGGCCGGTGTCTCCGGTTTCGACGACGAGGGCTACTGGGTGGTCACCCGGCATGCGGACGTCAAGTACGTCTCCACACACCCTGAACTGTTCTCTTCCCACACCAACACCGCGGTCATCCGCTTCAACGAGACGATCAGCCGCGATCAGATCGACGTCCAGAAGCTGATCATGCTGAACATGGACCCGCCCGAGCACACCCGGGTCCGCCAGATCGTCCAGCGCGGCTTCACCCCCCGCGCCATCCGTTCCCTGGAACAGGCGCTGCGCAGCCGCGCCCGGTCGATCGTCGAGACGGCCCTCGCCTCGGCCGACGACGACGGCTCGTTCGACTTCGTCACCCATATCGCCGTCGAACTCCCGCTCCAGGCCATCGCCGAGCTCATCGGCGTACCGCAGGAGGACCGGTCCAAGATCTTCGACTGGTCCAACAAGATGGCGGCGTACGACGATCCCGAGTACGCGATCACCGAAGAGGTCGGCGCCGAGGCGGCCATGGAGATCGTCTCGTACGCGATGAACCTGGCAGCGGCACGCAAGGAGTGCCCCGCCAAGGACATCGTCTCCCAGCTGGTCGCCGCAGAGGGCGAAGGCAACCTCTCCTCGGACGAGTTCGGTTTCTTCGTGATCCTCCTCGCCGTCGCCGGCAACGAGACCACCCGGAACGCCATCAGCCACGGCATGCACGCCTTCCTCACCCACCCCGAGGAGTGGGAGCGCTACAAGCGCGAGCGCCCGGAGACCGCCGCCGAGGAGATCGTGCGCTGGGCCACCCCCGTGGTCTCCTTCCAGCGGACCGCCACCCAGGACCTCGAACTGGGCGGGCAGCAGATCAAGAAGGGCGAACGGGTCGGGCTGTTCTACTCCTCCGCCAACAACGACCCCGAGGTCTTCGAGAGCCCGGAACTCTTCGACATCTCCCGGGACCCCAACCCCCATCTCGGATTCGGTGGCGGCGGACCGCACTTCTGTCTCGGCAAGTCCCTCGCCGTCATGGAGATCGACCTGATCTTCAACGCGATCGCGGACGTACTGCCCGATCTGCGGCTGGTCGAGGACCCGCGGCGGCTGCGCTCCGCCTGGCTGAACGGAATCAAGCAGCTCCAGGTCCGTACCGCCGCCGGCTGACCGGCTCGCGGATTCCCGGACGGCGGGGGCCGTCCCTTCCACGCCCCGGCCCCTGCCGCCCGTCCGCGCCCCGTCCCCTCCTGCCCGCCGCGCCCCGGTACAGGCAGTGGACAGCTGTCCGAGGATCATGGCGTCCATGCATGCCCTGCTCTCCGCCTTCGCTCCGATCTGGATACTCACCGCGACCGGCTATGCGGTCGGCCGCAGTGGCCTGCTCGGCGAGCAGGCGGAAGCCGTGCTCGGCCGGTTCGTCTTCCATGTGGCCATGCCCGCGGCGCTGTTCACGATGGTTTCCGGTGCCCGACTGGACGCCTTCGCCAACTCCTCGATGGTGGCGTTCGGGACGGGCACGGCGCTCGCGTCCGCCCTCGGCTTCGTGCTCGCCCGGCGCTTCTTCGGCCGCAAGACGGCCGACCAGGCGATCAGCAGCATGGCGTCCGGCTACGTCAACTCCGCCAATCTCGGTATCCCGGTCGCGGTCCAGGTGCTCGGTGACGCGTCGTTCGTCGCCCAGATCATCCTCTTCCAGGTGCTGCTGGTCTCCCCCGTGATCCTGACGCTGCTGGACACGGGTACGGGGGCGGGCTCCGGAAAGGGCGTCGCGCTGCGGCGGATGGTGACCATGCCCGTACGCAATCCCATCATCATGGCCTCGATGCTCGGCGTCGTCGTCTCCGCGCTCGGGGTGCGGCTGCCGTACGCCCTCGAACACTCCTGTGATCTGCTCGGCGCGGCCGCCGTGCCCACCGCTCTGATCACCCTCGGCCTGTCCCTGCACGGCCGCCCGGATCCGGCAACGACCGCGACGACGGTGCCCGCAGGGCGTACGGAAGTGGGCCTGGCGGTCGTGCTGAAGACGCTGGTCCAGCCCCTGATCGCCTTCCTGGTCGGCGGCCCGCTGCTGCACCTGCCGGACCACCAGTTGCTCGCCGTGGTCCTCTGTTCCGCGCTCCCGACCGCCCAGAACGCCTTCATCTACGCCCGCCAGTACGGCCTGGACACCAGCCTCGCCCGCAACTCCGTGGTGGCGTCCACGGTCGTGTCCATGGCCACGCTGTCGCTGGCCGCCTGGGCGCTGGTACCGCCCGGCCCCTGAGCCGTTCGAGTGGCGGGCCGCCCCGGACAGGCGGATGCTGGAAAGCGCGGCGATCCACGCCGAAGGGGTGCCGGGACGATGCGGTTCGTCCCGGCACCCCTTCGGCCCTCAGCGCTTGCTGCCCACCGCCTCGCCGGTCTCCTCCGGCACGTGATCCGCGGACGTCGTGCCGTCCGCCCCGTCCGGCGGCCCCACCACGGGTTGCAGCCTCCGCGGCCCCGCCAGGACGTATGTCAGCAGGAATCCGGTCCCGATGACCAGCGCCCCGCCCACCGCGTCGAGCACCCAGTGGTTGGCCGTGGCGATGATCGCGGAGACCGTGAACAGCGGGTGCAGCAGCCCGAGCGCCTTCATCCACACCTTCGGGGCCAGCATCACGATCACGATGCCGCACCAGAGCGACCAGCCGAAGTGAAGCGAGGGCATCGCCGCGTACTGGTTGGTCATCGAGGTCAGCGTCCCGTAGTCGGGCTTCGCGAAGTCCTGGACGCCGTGAACCGTGTCGATGAAGCCGAGCCCCGGCATCAGCCGCGGCGGGGCCAGCGGGTAGAGCCAGAAGCCGAGCAGTGCGACCAGAGTGGCGAAGCCGAGGGTGGAGCGCGCCCAGCGGTAGTCCGCGGGGCGGGCGTCCCGGCCTGGCTGCTGACTCCTGGGTGTCGTGCTGGTCGCGGCCGTGGCGGCGCTGCTGGGCGTCCGGGCGCACCGACGGCGCCCTGTGCTGCCCCCGCCGCCGGTCACGGTCCCACCGCCGCTGGCGTGAGCGCGCGGCTGTGTGTGCTGCCGGCGCGGCACGTCAAGCCGGTCGCGGCGTCGATCTCCCTCGAAACCGTTCGGCTCCCCGGTCATGCCCAGGTCACAATGGCGCCCATGACGTGGACCATGACCCCCGAACGCTTCGACTCTCCCGACGCGAGCGCCCTGCGCCGCGACTACTACGACGAGGTCGCCAGCCGTTACTGGCAGCGGCCCGCGACCGCCGAGGAGATCGACGAGGGACTCTCCGGCGACGGCGCCGACCTGCTCACGGGGCCGACCGGCGCGTTCGTCGTCGGCAGATTCGGCGGAAAGCCCGCGTCCTGCGCCGGGCTGCTCCTGGTGGATGCGGACACCGCGGAACTCACCCGCGTGTTCGTGCGCCCCGAGTTCCGTGGCACGGGCGGCGGCGGGTTGCTGCTGGCGGCCGTCGAGAGTGCGGCGCGTGCCTTCGGCGTACGGCAGATCCGGCTGGACACCCGCAACGATCTGGTGGAGGCGCGCGGGCTGTACGCCAAGCACGGATACCGGGAGGTGCCCGCGTTCCATCGGCGGCAGTACGCGGAGCACTGGTTCGCCAAGGAGCTGTGACCCGGGCGCAGTGACCGGGAGCTGTCGTCCGGCCGGGGAATCCCCGGGCCCGGGTCAGAGAGCGTGGTCCCGCCTCGGCTCCGGACAGCGCGGCTGTTCCCTGCTCGATCCGGTCGTCTCGGCGGTCAGCTCCTCGACGAGTCCGACCAGGTCGGTCGGCCGCTCCGGCCCCCACCAGTCGCCCAACAGCTCGGCCAGCAACTCCTCTCGCGCTTCCGCGAGCTTCTCCACGGCCTCCGAACCGCGGCCGGTGAGCACCAGCTGCACCCCTTCGCGCCGGGCCAGACCGCGCTCCTCCAGCTGCCGCGCCGCATCGCTGATCACGCGCACCGGTACAGGGGTGGCGTCGGCGAGCAGCGCGGGTTCGACGGCGCCGTGGCGCTTGATGCGCAGCAGCATCCAGCTGGCCGCGGGCAGCAGGTCGTACCCCGCACGCTCGGTAATCCTCACATAGACGTCGCGGCGCCCCTCGCGGGTGGCGAGCACCGACAGGGCCCGTGCGCATTCGTCGTACGAGGACCGCTCGACCGGATTCGAGGCCAGGGTCTCGGTGCTGTCGGGAGCCGTCACCGAGCCGCGCAGCCTGTCCTCCTTGAGGAACCAGGCGATGACGAAGGCGACCAGGACGACGGGCGCCGCGTACACGAAGACGTCGGTGATCGAGGTCGAGTACGCGTGGAGCACCGGGGCCCGCAGCGCGGGCGGCAGTTGGGAGATGGCGCGCGGGTCGGCGGCCAGTCGCCCGGCGTCGATGCCCGGTGGCAGCGTGACGCCCGAGAGGGCCGCGCCGAGTTTGCCGGTGAGCCGGTTGGTGAAGATCGTGCCGAAGACGGCGACACCGAACGAGGCACCGATGGAGCGGAAGAACGTGGCCCCGGAGGTCGCGACGCCGAGGTCCTCGTACGTGACGGCGTTCTGCGCGACCAGCACGAGGACCTGCATCACCAGACCGAGCCCGGCACCGAAGACGAAGAAGTAGGCGCTCATCTGCCAGGTGCTGCTGTACTCCGTGAGCCGGTGCAGGAGCTGCAGGCCGATCGCGGTGATGCCGGTACCGAGGATCGGGAAGACCTTCCACCGGCCCGTACGGCTGACGATCTGACCGGACACGGTCGAGGTGAGGAGAAGACCGAGCACCATCGGCAGCATGTGCACGCCGGACAGGGTCGGTGAGATGTTGTGCACGACCTGCAGGAACGTCGGCAGATACGTCATCGCTCCGAACATCGCGAATCCGATGACGAAGCTGATCACGGCGACGAGGCTGAAGGTCCGGATCCGGAACAGTTTCAGCGGCAGTACGGGTTCGGCGGCACGCCGCTCGACGTAACCGAAGGCGATCAGCAGCATCACACTGACAACGGCGAGTCCGACGATCTGCGCCGAGCCCCAGGCCCAGGTCGATCCGCCCAGCGAGGCGACGAGAACCAGGCAGGTGGCGACGGAGGCGATGAGGAAGGTGCCCAGGTAGTCGATGGTGTGCTTGGCCTGACGGACCGGGATGTGCAGCACGGCGGCGATGACGAGCAGGGCGACGACGCCGATCGGCAGGTTGATGTAGAACACCCAGCGCCAGCTGAGGTGTTCGGTGAAGAGGCCGCCGAGCAGCGGTCCGAGAATGCTCGTCATACCGAAGACCGCACCGAACAGCCCCTGGTACTTGCCGCGTTCGCGCGGGGCGACGAGGTCACCGACGATCGCCATCGAGAGCACCATCAGGCCGCCGCCGCCGAGGCCCTGGAGACCACGGAAGGCGATCAGTTGCGGCATGTTCTGGGCCATACCGCAGAGCGCGGAGCCGATGAGAAAGATGACGATGGCGATCTGGAAGAGCTTCTTGCGGCCGTACTGGTCGCCGAGCTTGCCCCAGAGCGGGGTCGCGGCGGTCGACGCGAGCAGATAGGCGGTGACCACCCAGGACAGATGCTCCAGGCCGCCGAGTTCGCTGACGATGGTCGGCAGGGCGGTGGAGACGATGGTCTGGTCGAGTGCGGCAAGCAGCATGCCGAGGAGCAGGGCACCGATGGCGATCAGGACCGTCCGCTGGGAACGGCCTTCGCCAGGGGCCAGGGCCGGGGGGTTCAGCTGGTGGGCCATGAACATCTCCTCGGTTCCGCTACATCCCATCCTGGCCGTTGTGGACGGTTATGGCCTGTTGGGGCATCACCGTGGCGGACTGCATAATCGCAGGCAGTTCAAGGGGAGGGACCCACAATGACCGGACATGTCTGCCCGGAATGCGGCACGGACGACAGAGCTATGGATGCATGGGACGGGGGACCGCACGGCAGACCCGCCGCCGGGCCCCGGTGCGGGTGCGCGGAGCGCGCGGCACGGCGTGCGGCCGAGCGGGCGGAGACCAAGGCGGCGGAGGACTTCGATCCCCTGCGGATCCGGCCGTACGTAACACTGGGGGGCGACGAGGTGCCCGCGGACGCCTCCTCGGCGGACGCCGCCATGACGATGCCGCTCTTCCTCGACCGGGCAGCGCTGGCGGATCCGCCGCCTCAGTCGCCTCTGTCGCCGGAGAGTGCCGGCGAGGATGATCCGCGTACGGACGCCATGACCGTGGACCTGGCGGGCCCGGTGGACCCGGTGCGGCCACGCCGCCGACGGCCCTTCGCGGTGCTCGCGGTCGGCGCGGCCGTGGTCGGCGTGGTGGGCACCGCGGCGTTCGCCGGCGGCCTGTTCGGCGGCGGGAACGGGGACTCCGAGCGCGACCGCGCGCTCCCGAGTCCCCAGGTGTCGAGCGTCCCCGATGCGCCCCTTTCACCGGACGCATCGCCGTCGGCGTCCGCGTCCTCCTCCGCGTCCTCCTCCGCGTCGGCTTCGGCATCGCCGTCCGCATCCGTCTCCGCGTCGGCGAGCACCTCGCTCTCCCCCTCCGCATCCGCTGCCTCTTCGCGCCCGCCCGCCCCGTCGGCATCGGCGACGGTCTCGCAGCCCACCGGGACCTCGACGGCTCCGCCGCTCGGGAAACCGCTCGGCCCCACGCTGCAGCGCGGCGACCACGGCCCCGAGGTGGCCGAGCTGCAACGGCGGCTGCAGGAGGTGTGGCTCTATCAGGGACCCGACAACGGCAACTACGCGGACCGGGTCGAGAGCGCCGTACGCGTCTATCAGTCACACAAGTCCATCGAGGGCGACCCGCCGGGTGTCTACGGCCCGAGCACCCGGAGCGCGCTGGAGGCGGAGACGACGGGTCGTGGTCAGTCCTGAGGAGTGGGCCGGCCCCGGGGAGCCGGCCCACTCCTCCCGTATTCGGGAAGGGATTCGCTTTCGCGGGCACGTTTTTGTATCGTGATGGAACAAAGTGGTCCTCGCCCGCACCCCCTGACCAGCGGGCGGGACCACTTGTTCTCTTCACCCCACGCCGCCCGCCTCCCCCCGCGCCCTGGAGCCCGCCGATGCCGGCCACCGTCCTCACCGCACGTGCCCTCCTGCTCGACATGGACGGCACACTCGTGAACTCCGACGCGGTGGTGGAGCGCTGCTGGCGGCGCTGGGCGCTGCGGGAGGGGCTGGACCCCGAGGCCGCACTCAGGGTGGTCCACGGGCGGCAGGGGTACGCCACGATGGCGGCACTCCTGCCCGACCGGCCGATGGAGCAGAACTACGCCGACAACCGGGTCATGCTCGCCGAGGAGACCGCCGACACCGACGGCGTGGTCCCGATCGGCGGTGCCCCGGCCTTCATGGACGCGATCGCCACGCTCCCGCACGCTCTGGTGACCTCCGCCGACGAGGCGCTCGCCCAGGCCCGGATGACGGCGGCCGGACTGCGGATGCCGGGCACCCGCGTCACGGCGGAATGCGTCGGCGCCAGCAAGCCCGACCCCGAGGGCTTCCTCAAGGGTGCGGCCGAACTGGGCTTCGCCCCGGCCGACTGCGTCGTCTTCGAGGACTCGGAGGCGGGTATCGCCGCAGGCCGGGCGGCCGGGATGCGCGTCGTGGGCGTGGGCCCGCGCGCCGCGGCACTGGCGCCGGATGCGCACGTCGGGGATCTGACGCAGATCCGGGTGGAGGCGTCGGCCGACGGCTCGATCCGTCTGCACATCCGTGCCCTCTGAACCCTGGGAAGACCTCCCCGGGGTTCAGAGGAGCTCACAAAATGGGCGCCCGGCTCGCGGCGCCTTGCGATCGCACGCACCAGACGCCGCGAGCTGACCGGACTCCCATCTTGTGAGCTCCTCTCAGTCGCGGCTCAGCCGCCCCCGCGCCACCAGTTCCAGCACCGTGGCAACAGCCACCGCCTGTACGGCCATCAGCGCCACCAGTACGAACAGTTGCACGGCCCCCGCCTGAACCGGTGAGGCGCCGCCCAGCAGCATGCCCACGAACGCCCCGGGCAGCGTGACGAGCCCCACCGTCCGCGTCTGGTCCAGCCCCGGCAGCAGCGCGTCCGACGCCGCGGGCCGGGCGATCTCCAGCCGGGCATCGCGGTCGAGCAGCCCGAGCGCCATCCCCGCCTCCACCTCCCCGCGCCGCGTGGTCAGTTCGTCCAGCGCCCGCCGTCCGCCGAGTACGGTCGCGGTGAGCGCGCCCCCGATGAGAATGCCCGCCACCGGGATCAGCGCGATGCCCCGGACCGGCAGGAGCCCGGTGAGCAGCAGCAGGGCGACCACCGGCGCGACCCCCGCGGCGATCGGCACAGCCGCCCACCACCAGGTGCGGTTCCCGGTGATCCGACGTCCGGCGGTCCGTACCGCCACGGCATACATCAGCGCCACGAAGCAGAGCAGCGGCGGCAGCGAGCGGACCACCCAGCCGATGAGCACGGAGACGGCGGCGAGTTGGACGGCGGCGCGCAGCCCTGCGAGGACGATCTCGCGCGACCGGCCGAGCGAGGCCCAGGCGGCGACGGCGGCGGCCGCCGCGAGCAGTACGGCGAGGACGATGCCGAGCGTGATGTTGACCGGAAGCAGCACGCGGCAACCATAAGACCGACCGGCCTCGGCATCCGCGACCTGTCGACACGTCAGTCCCCGCTTCCTCATATCCCTCGCGTACGGGCCCGGACACCCCCCATGGGCCGCGAACATCCGCGCAGGCCCGCACATTTCCTTCCGTACGGCCTCGCACCGCAGACCGGTCCACCCCAGCCCTTGATGTGACGTGCCCATGTCGCCACCCTGTTACCTGGCGCCCACCCCACAGAAACCTGGCGCCGCCACGATGGCCGGGCTGCACAGGTCGCCCGTCCAAGGTTCCCCCACATCAAGGGAGTTCGCATGTCAGGTGTCTACGCGCGTCGCATAGGCATGGTCGTCGCATCCGCCGCACTTGCCGCAACCACGGGGCTGCTCACCGCACCCACCGCCCAGGCGGCCATGCCCACCCCGGTCAGCGCCTCCACCGCCCGCACCTATCTGAGCGAGCTGACGGTGTCGGCGGAAGGCTCATCGACCGGCTACAGCCGGGACAAGTTCCCGCACTGGATCACCCAGTCGGGCACCTGCAACACCCGCGAGGTCGTCCTGAAGCGCGACGGCACGAACGTGGTCCAGGACTCCAGCTGCGCCGCCGTCAGCGGCAGTTGGTACTCGGAGTACGACGGAGCCACCTGGGCCGCCGCCTCCGACCTGGACATCGACCATATGGTCCCGCTCGCCGAGGCCTGGCGTTCCGGCGCGAGCAGCTGGACCACCCCCCAACGCCAGGCGTACGCCAACGATCTGACGCGCCCACAGCTCATCGCGGTCACGGACAACGTCAACCAGTCCAAGGGCGACAAGGACCCGGCCCAGTGGCTGCCGTCGCGTACCGCGTACCGGTGTACCTACGTGCGCGCCTGGGTGCACGTGAAGCACTACTACAACCTGACCGTCGACTCCGCGGAGAAGAGTGCGCTCCAGTCGGTCCTGAACGGCTGCTGACCCCGGAACCGCCCGACCCCTCTCCGTCGTTCCGTACGGTACGGAGCCGCCCGTACCGTCCGGGCCCGTGAGCTCCGTCCGTGCGGGACGACGCGAGGAGGGCACGTCATGGCCGGGCTGCGCCTGGGACCACTGCTGCGATACGTCGACTGGGAGACGGGCTCCACCGCGACCGTCTGGGTGGAGGCCGACCGGCCCACCACGGCCGAAGTCCGATGCGCGGACGGCGCCTCCGGCTCGTCCCGGACGTTCGCGATCGCCGGTCACCACTACGCGCTGGTGGTGGTGACCGGTCTGACCCCGGACTCGACCACCGCGTACGAGGTGCTGCTCGACGGCCGCCGGGTCTGGCCGCTCAAGGACTCCGGCTTCCCCGCGAGCACCATCACCACGCCGCCGGCATCGGCCGATGACACCGGGGACCGGCCCGTCCGGATCTCCTTCGGGTCCTGCCGCTGGGCGGCTCCGCCCTCCGGCGAGCCCGACACCATCGGCCCCGACGCCCTGGGCGCCCTCGCCGCCCGGCTCGCCGCGGACCCCGGCGCCGTACGCCCCGACGTACTGCTCCTGCTCGGCGACCAGGTGTACGCCGACGAGACGTCGAAGGCGACCCGCCGCCGCCTCGCCACACGCCGGGACCTGAACGAACCGCCGGGCGCCGAGGTCGCGGACTACGAGGAGTACACCTACCTCTACGACGAGTCCTGGCGTGACCCCGAGGTGCGCTGGCTGCTCTCGACCGTCCCCAGCTGCATGATCTTCGACGATCACGACGTCGTCGACGACTGGAACACCAGCGCCGCCTGGCTCGCCGACGTCCGGGCGACCCCCTGGTGGCACGAGCGGATCGTCAGCGGGCTGGCCTCGTACTGGGTCTACCAGCACCTCGGCAATCTCTCCCCCACCGCCCTGGCCGCGGACCCGCTCTACGCCGAGGTGCGTGCCGTCCCGGACGGCACGGAGCCACTGCGCCGTTTCGCCGCCGAGGCGGACGCCGAACCCGCCGGTACCCGGTGGAGCTACCGACGTGCTTTCGGCCGAGTGCGGCTGCTGATGGTGGACAGCCGCGCGGCACGCGTGCTCGACGAGGAGCGGCGATCGATGCTCGACGCCGAGGAGGCACGCTGGGTGCGCGAGGAGGCGCTCGCCGACCCCGGCTCGTACGACCACCTCCTGATCGGTACGTCGTTGCCGTGGCTGCTTCCGCCGCTCGTCCATGACGCGGAGGCGTGGGACGCCGCGCTGTGCCGTGGCGAGCGGGGTGGGCCCGGCGGGCGCTGGGCGCGGTTCGGCGAGAATCTGCGCCGCCGCTCCGACCTGGAACATTGGGCGGCGTTCCCCGCCTCGTTCCGCCGGCTGACCGAGCTGATCCGGGAGGCGGGAAGCGGCCCGGACGCTCCGGCGACGGTGTGCGTCCTGTCGGGCGATGTGCACCACGCGTACATCGCGGAGCCCTCGTGGCCGGCCGACGGCCCGGGAGGTGCGCCCGAAGCGCGCATCCTGCAGCTGACCTGCTCCCCCGTGCACAACTCGGTACCCGGTGCACTCAAGGCGGGATTCCGCTTCGGCTGGAGCCGGGCGGGACGGTGGCTGGGGCGAGCGCTGGCGCGGCACGGACGGACGGGTCCGCCACCGATCCAGTGGCAGAAGGCCGGTGGACCGTGGTTCGGCAATCAGTTGATGACCCTCACCCTGCGTGGCCGGAAGGCTGCACTGGTATTGGTTCAGGCCACAGGGAACGGTGCGGGCGCGCAGCTGGAGACGGTGCTGGACCAGGAACTGACCACCGGCGCGTAGGCAGTTTTCGACCGCCCAACAGAATGTTGAACTTGCAAGCACTTGCCGGTTTCCCTGGCCCGAGGCGCTCAATCGGTTCACTTCCCCACCGGACCGAAGGCGCTCTCCCCGCCCTGCGGAACGACGCGGACCGCGGTGAGGACCGCGCCCGCGTGCCGGCGCCGTCGGTCACGGCCCGATCCGAGACCTGGTCCCGGATGCCCTGCCCCGTGCCGACAGTGGGGACAGGGCGCCACTCCCCCACGGTGCAGATGTGACGCGTGAGGTACACAACATCCTCCGGACTCCGATGATGTTCAGGTAAACGGCAGGCGTACGCTGTACAGCTGGCCCTGCCGCTCCTGCCGCTCCCCTGCGACGTCGCGGCGTTGAAACGAATCGGGGAGTAGAAGGTGCTTGAGAGTGTGGGTGCGCTGACCGGCAGCCCATGGATCTATGCGGTCGTCGCCCTCTCGGTGCTCCTGGACGTCTTCCTGCCCGTCCTCCCCAGCGGGGTCCTGGTGATCACCGCTGCGACAGCCGCCGCCGCAGGCTCGACCACGGTCGTGGGCACGGCAGGCAGCCCCGGAGAGGTCCCCCAGGTGCCGTCGCTCCTCGCCCTGATCCTGAGCGCGGCCGCCGCCTCGGTGCTCGGCGACCTCGTCGCGTACCGGCTGGCCTGGCGCGGCGGCGACCGTCTGGACCGGGCGATAGCCCGGTCCCGCCGCCTCACCACCGCGCAGGAACGCCTCGGCGCGGCTCTGAGCCGCGGCGGCGGCACCCTCGTCGTCATCGCCCGCTTCGCGCCGGCCGGCCGCTCGGTCGTCTCCCTGGGCGCGGGCGCCGCGCACCGCAAGGTGAAGGAGTTCCTGCCCTGGTCGGCACTGGCCGGGGTGGCCTGGGCGGGCTACAGCGTGGGCCTCGGCTACTTCGGCGGCCAGTGGCTGGGCGCGACATGGCTGGGTACGGCGGTCTCGGTCCTGGCCCTGTTCGTGGCAGGCGCCCTCGCCGCGTACCTCATGCGCCGCCCCGGAGCGGCGGCTGCGACGGCTTCCGCTCCAGCACCCGCTTCGGCTTCTACGGCGTCCTGACGGCCGCCCCCCGCACCTCAAGACCGTCCATCAGTCTGGCGGTCGCTGCGGCGATCTCGTCCACGGCCCGGTCGAACACCTCCTGGTTGTGCGCGGCCGGAGCCCGGAAGCCGGACACCTTGCGCACGAACTGCAGGGCGGCCGCCCGGATGTCCTCCTCAGTGGCCTCCTCGGGGATGGCGGGCGGGCGAAGGGTCTTGATGCTGCGGCACATGACTCCAGTGTGGACCGCCCCACTGACAACGGGCCGGGACACGGGACACCCGGGTCAGCTCAGTTCGATGGCGGGGAGCTCATAGCTGCCGTCGATGATCGCGCGCCCCGGCATGCAGAACCTGAGCACGGGCCGGAACTTTCCGTCGGGCGCGGGCAGCCAGTTCGCCGCTGCGGCAGGGTCCGTGGGCGGCTCCTTGCTGATGTGGACCGTCAGCGACCCGTCGGCCCCGCGCACCAGCCCGGGGGTGCGGTCCCCGAGCGAGTGCCGGCCCGCCGGGTGCGCGACGGGGTGGTGGTCCGGCGCGTCGTACATGGTCACGGACCAGAACGCTTCCACCGGCGGCGGCTGCTCGAAGCGCATCACATAGGCGTGCGCACCGCTCAGCGGATTGCCGTCGGCGTCGTGGGAGGTGCGGGCGCACACCGCCTCGTACCCGTGGCACCCCCACAGAGCCACGCGCGCCGCCACCGCTCTGACCAGGTAGGACGCCTCCCGGTCGGCGATCTTCCACTCCGGGGAATCGATCGTCCCCACCCCGAAGTGGTCGAGATTGTAGTCGAAGAGATGCGGATCCATCTCCCATCCCCCGCCCGTCACCGTGCTCGGCCGGGCGGCCGCCTCCACCCGCTCCCTGCCCTGCGCCATCCCCGCGATGAGTACGCGGACGAGGGCGGAATCGGCGGACACGTACGGCGAGGGCCCCTCCTCCAGCAGCCCCAGCGGCTGGAACCGATCCTGGTACGCACAGTCGGCGGCGGCCGGTGGAAAGTCGGCCATCCACACCCTGAGCTGCTCGAAGAACCTCAGCTCCGCCGGTACGTCGGGTTCGGGCGCCGGTAGCCCCGTCCGGTGCGTGCCGGGTTCGAGATACGTGAGCGTGTACTGCTCCTGGAGCGCCCGCACCCGCGTCATGTCGTCCGGACCGTCGAGAACGTTGCGCCCGACGACAGAGACGACGGAGGTCGGCGCATCGATCACCCCGCACAGCCCGCCGGGCTCCCTGCCCGACCAGCCCGGCGGCACGATGAGCCAGTCACCCGCGCCCGTGCCGGTGGCCCGGCGCCCCACGTAGGCGAAGTTGTTGGTCCAGGCGTCCACGAACTGCAGCACGTAGTAAGCCCCGCCGGTGTCCGGGGCATGCAGCCGGATCGGCCCTCCGGACAGGTCCAGCTGGGCGATCGAATGAGCGGTGTCGTTGTCGACGAAGACGGCATGCACATCGGGGCCGGCCCATGGCCCCGCGTGCGCGAAGTGGTTGAACGGGGTCGGCGCCAGCGGGCCGAAGCCCTCCTGCATCGATCTCTCGACCGCCGACAGGTCGACGACCAGCGGATACCCGTACACGTACGCATCGGCGGCCAGAGCGACCAGGTCTTCCCCCTGCCCGTTCGGTTCGCCCATCACCTGCACGCCTTCCCTGTCACGGCCGCTCACGGTGAGCTCCGCAGCAGCGGACAGCCCCGCATCCAGGCCTCCTCTGCCGCCGTCGCACGCGCCGCCCCCGCCGTTCCGGCCGCCACTAGATGACCGCCTTCGAAGGGGCGGTACACAGGGCCCAGATCACGAACCCGTCGATCGCGATGGAGATGATCGCCCAGATCGGCTGGTAGGGCAGCCACAGGAAGTTGGCGATCATGTTGAGCGCAGCCAGCACGACACCCGTCGCCCGGGCCCAGCCGGCACCCCTGAGAATGCTCCAGCCGACGAGCGCGAGAATCACGCCGAGCGCGAGGTGGATCCAGCCCCAGCCCGTCACATCGAACTTGAAGGTGTAATTGCTGAGGCGCGCGTAGACATCGTCGGACGCGATACCGGATATCCCCTTGATGACGCCCATGACGCCGTCCACCATCAGCAGAACACCGGCGAACATGACTCCCCCGGCCGCCCAGGGATTCTCATCCAAGGTGGCGGAGGTGCGGCGGTAGCCGGGGGCGGGAGCAGGCTGTGCCATGGAGGTCTCCTTGGCCGGAGCGGAACAACTGACCGAATCCGACCCTGCGTGGCACCCGCCCGCGCGACCACCCGGACGCGTCCGTACGGGTGACGGCGTCGACGTGGCGTCAGTCGTGAAAACAACTGTGAATACCCGGTGGCGGGCACAGCGCCCAGTTGCGAAGATCGCGGCGTGGATGTCTTCCTGGAAACCGAACAGCTCGTGCTGCGCCCGTTCACCGACACCGACGCCGACCACCTGTTCGCACTGGACAACGACCCCGACGTCATGCGCTTCATCAACGGCGGCCGGCCGACAAGCCGCGAGGCGATCCATGGGCAGACCCTGCCACGGCTCCTCCACGACTATCCGTGCTTCGGTACCCGTGGCTACTGGGCTGCGGAGGAAAGGGCCACCGGGACCTTCCTGGGCTGGTTCGAGTTCCGCCCCCTCGACGACCACAGCCCCGCCGTGGTCGAACTCGGCTACCGGCTGAACAAGGCCGCCTGGGGCAAGGGTTATGCCACGGAGGGGTCTCGAGCCCTGATCAGCAAAGGGTTCACAGACCTGGGGGTGGAGCGGGTCACCGCGAACACGATGGCGGTGAACACGCGATCCCGGCGTGTGATGGAGAAGGCGGGCCTGTCATTCCTCCGGGACTTCACCGGGGACTGGCCGGAGGCAATCGCGGGATCCGAGCATGGCGAGGTCGAATACGACCTGGTCCGGGCCGACTGGGAGCAGCGTCGGTAGCCGTCAGCTGCGCAGCCGGATCCTGCGGCTCCGTTCCGTACGGGTTCCCAGGTGATCAACAACTCTTGACTATTGCCCTGAAGACGGCGGCGAGGTGGAGTCCGGCGAGTTAGATGGTCTCCTTGAGCTCGTTGATGCAACGCTTCCTTAGGATTTCCCGAAGCATGCCGACCAACAGATGGGGTGGGAGATGGCAGGTCGGGTCACAGCGGTGAGCAGCAACGGGGCGTACTCGTTCAGCAAGCCCAATCGTGAGTCCGTCACGCTGCTTGCGGGCCTTGGCGTCGAAGGGGACGTCCACGCGGGGGAGACGATCCGCCATCAGTTCCGCATGACCTACGAGCCGGACCTGCCCAACCTGCGTCAGGTACACCTGATGCACGAGGAACTCTTCGACGAGCTCGCGCTCAAGGGCTTTGCCGTCTCTGCGGGCCAGCTCGGCGAAAACATCACCACCCGTGGTGTTGACCTGCTCGGCCTTCCTACCGGCACCCTGCTACACCTTGGCGAGCAGGCGGTGGTGGAGGTGACGGGGCTACGCAACCCATGCGCGAAGATCAACGACTTCCGGCAGGGCCTGCTCGGAGAGGTCTTCGTCCTCGATCCCGTCTCGGGGGACTTCACTTTCAAGTCCGGCATCATGGCCGTGGTGCGCCATGGCGGCCCCGTCCGCCCGTACGACCCCATCGAGGTCGAGCTCCCGCCGACCCCGCACCGTCCTCTGGAGCGCGTTTAAGGGGGACTCTCTGTACTCGGTGCGGGCGGACGTGGCTGAGTTGCTGGAACTATGCGTCAGCGGGGACCTGGACGACGAGTGTGCCGACGGTGAGGCCGTACGGCTCCCAGCTCGCCGACAACTGCACCGGCCTGCTGTCTGTTGGTGTCAGCTGTTGATGTCGGCCGTCTCGGTGTCGAAATTCCTCGCGGCGACGCTGTCGATGGGCGCTCAGGGAGGGCCCCAGGCGACATAGCCCACGTTCATCCTGATCACCGTCGAGCGGAAATTATCGACGCGGAGTCGAGCAATCGGCGCCGTAGACCTCAGCCCGCCGTCATGCGCGGCGACTGCTGGAGACAGCGACGGAAGAGCTGACCCGCATCACGGCCAAAGCCAGCGTGGCCGGCCTCGTCGGCAGCATCGCGTACGTGATGCATCACTGGCGTCAACCAGCCCTGGATCAGGCCCTGGCGATATTCCTGCCCGGCATCGGCTCCGCGAGTGCTGTCCGCCATTCAGGCGCACCGAAGGCGTCCGCGAAGTACTGCGTCTCGTGCACCACATGCCCGTGGGCAAATTCCATAATGCTCACCGAGTAGGTGGGCACCCCGTCGTACGTGATGACACACTCGCTCACCCACAGATCCCCGCTGCCAACGATCCGGTGGACGGTGAAGTGCCGGCTGGCAGGGTGCCCCCCACGTTGCTCCGAAATCGTCGCGCGGCCCCGGAATCGTTCACCTGACTGGGGGTAGTCGAGGATCGCGTCCGCAGCGTAGATGGCGTGCTCGGCTTCGGTATCCCCACGTTCCGATGCCCGCCAGTGTTCCGCGAGTGCGGCCCTGGTCCGGATATCAGGATCCATCGCATTGTCCCATCTGCAGGCGGCCGGAGCGATCCGGGGACCTGGGAACGCTTCGAGGCTTCCTCCCAGGGCGCTGGACTATTGAACGTCATGGGCAATGGTGACAGTTTAGACCGTCCAACGCAGCGACTCGGCTTCAGGAAAGCTGCGGATCAAGATCGGACAACTCGTGATGCGTGGAAATGCTTAGTGCCCAGTCCGGCGACACGTTCAGGTGAGAACGCTTCTGCGGCATGCAGCCGAGCAATACCTTCTGCGCTGCTTAATAAGTACTGCCACTCGAACTACTACCACCACGACGTGCGGCACGGCTCGAGCGTGAAGTTCGCCGGCACCAAGTTCTCGTCGGTCGTGGAGGCTAATACTCCAGTTGTAGAGCGTGATCTTGTGTCTTGTGGCGGCGAAGGTTGAGCGCGTGCCTCCCGGCAACGGGAGTGC
This sequence comes from Streptomyces sp. NPDC048411, assembly GCF_040704695.1. Lineage (NCBI taxonomy): Bacteria > Bacillati > Actinomycetota > Actinomycetes > Kitasatosporales > Streptomycetaceae > Streptomyces > Streptomyces sp. NPDC048411. The sequence goes on along the minus strand of NZ_JBEZKL010000020.1, from coordinate 2,010 downwards.
CTCGGCCTGACCGGAGGCGCCGTGGCGTTACTTGTTCTGGCAGGCCCTGGCTTTGAACTCCGCTATGGGGACGGCGATTACGGATTCGTCACCGTTGTCCGAGATGTTGTCGTAGCGGACTTTTTCCGGGGTGAGCCGGTCCCGGTCGGTCAAGGTGAAGGAGACGCTGCTCGATGACCACGAGTTGTCCTTGGTCCAGCCGTAGAGGACATAGGTGGTCCTGGAGGTGAGCGGAGCGAGAGGTCTGGTCGCGGTCCAGCCGGCTGCAGGAGAATCGAGGGTCCAGGTGGCGAGACCGGCCGTGAGGGGGCGGTCGACGGTCCATGAACCGACCGTCACCGTCTTGTTGACGTCGGCGCTGTCCACGTAGAGGGTCGCGCCATCGATCCGATGCCCGCAGACCATCATGACGCCGAGCAGATGGCCGTCGCCGGTCACGGAGATGCCGGCGACGGTATCGACGGGAACCGTGCACCCTGAGGTTGCGGCCAGGGCCACGCCGACCGCGACGGCACCGACGAAGCGCCGGAACACCGGCCGTGAAGTGGTCGACCACATGATGAGCCCCCTGCCCCGGGGGGCATGGGGCCCCCGGCTCCCGGATGATAGGCGGCGAGCGGCGTCGGGCGCAGCGTCGCCACCCACCCGTTGCGCGCTCGTTGTTGCCTTGTAGTTGCTTGGCTGCGTCAGCCCAACACGGCGCCGATGACCGGCACCTTCTGCCCAACCATCGGTGTCATGCGGAACGGGTGCGGCCACCGGTGATCATCGGTGTGTGAAGACAGAAGATCAGGCGGTGACCTCCCGTGAGCCCCGCTCGACCTGGCGCGGTTGTGGCACGGGGAACTTCCGATCCGTAGCGCAAGCCAGACCGGTCATGCACGGTCGTTCCGGTAGTTGATCGGTCAGCACCGACCGCTGCCGGGCACCTGCCGCCGCTGTGGTTGCGGTACAGCGCCGCTGTACGCCGGCCTCCGGCCCCGACTTTCACATCTGACGCCCGCACACTGCTCCGGGGGCCGTTGCGGGGGCGCTTCGTTGTCACGCTTTCGGGAAGTCCCTGGCTTTGATCTTCGCCATCCGCCCGTCGGGATGGTGCCAGACGATGCCTTCGCACCCGTCGGCGCCGGCCAGGGCCACTACAGTGCTACGGATGCCCTCGAACGTCAGCTCCGGCACTGAGACGTGCTGCGCCGCGGCGTGCTCGACAAGCCGGTGAGCATCGACACCCTCAGGATTTCCGTTCACCTTCGGGCCGATCAGCTCGAAGGTCCCGGCGGACAGCCCGCCCGGACCGGCCGCCTGAAGGGCCTCTGCGTGGAACTTCGCGAACGATGACTGGTCGATCGGTTCCCAACCGATGGTCTTGCCTGTCTCGGTGTCGACGGAGAGGACTATGTAGTTCCGCGGTACCGACTTGCGGGGCTTCACCTCGCGACGCGCCCACCAGTTGCCTGCTTCGTCGAGCATCACGCAGGTGCCGTCGTACTTGCGCGTTGCCTGCCCTTCGCCGGAGAGCACCCATGCGCAGCCGGGCGTCACCTTGGGCAGGACGTGCGCGGGGTTGTTGTCGAAGTCGCGGACGAACATGGTGGGAATCTTCTGCATTCCGGGATCCTGTCGGTTGACCGGCTTGCGCGCATCGGAATTTCGTTCATGCCGCGATCCGCCGCTCTGCCATGGGCAGTCGCAGAACCTCGCTGTGCCCATACTGCTCGCCGCATCCGGGGCAGCCGAGCTCGACTGCACGGCCGTCTCGGATGGCCCAGCCTCGGAACAGCCGCAGGGCCTCACCGAGGTTGAACGGACCGCGGGGCGCCTGGAAGACACCGTCGTGCACCTTCGTCGTGATCAAGATCTAGGGCGTGTTTCGAAAGTCCCGCCTGCCAGACGACGCCTGGCACGCACGCTCGCTGCGTTGTCGGGCTCGCCCCGATACACCCAGTATCGGGGCGACCCTCCGCCTTGCGATCGCACGCACCAGACGCCGCCAGGCCCGCCCTACGGGCG